>DAORIK010000111.1:5780-9054 GCA_035438465.1 Chitinophagales bacterium
TAAAAGTAATTCCCTGATTCATGAACATCTTTCTGGCGATTTCTTCCTTACGGTTTAGCACAGATAATTCAATACTGTTGAGTTGTTTGAAAATTTGCTGATAATGCGATCGTACATCACCATTTGGTAATGCCATTTCATCCCAAAAATTTTCTCTCGTATGGTATTTGTCGAAAATCATTTCGTTTATCGAAAGACATGATAAGAATATTTTTTGATTATTTAAATAAATTGAGGCTGAAATAAATCATGTTTAACTAAATAATAAAGATATTTATTTTTGTAAATCGATTTGAGTGTTTAGTGTATTCTTTCAAAATGTGAAGTGAAATGACGCAGAAAAGGAGGTTCGTAAGTAATCTTTATGCCTTTGGAATCTTGTCTTTCATCACATAATTCACTGAAAATATCTACAACATAATCAATATGGCTTTGAGTGTACACACGTCGAGGAATTGCCAAACGAACTAATTCAAATGAGGCTGGTAGCAGGTTGCCGTTTTCATCGTTCTTGCCGAACATAACTGAACCGATTTCACAACAACGGATACCACCTTTGATGTATAAATCACATACAAGTGCTTGGCCGGGAAACTGAGATTGCGGGAGGTGACTGTAAAACGCTTTAGCATCTACATATATGGCATGTCCTCCATATGGTTTTACGGTTGGAATACCTAAATCATTCAGATGCTTACCGAGATATTCAGTGCTTTTAATCCGGTAGTGCAAGTAATCTGCATCAAAGACTTCCTGTAATCCTACCGCGAGTGCTTCCATATCTCTGCCGCTTAAGCCGCCATAAGTTACAAAACCTTCTGAAATGATGAGCAAATTCATACATTGCTCCGCCAGTTTTTTATCTTTTAAAGTAAGCAATCCACCCATATTTACCAATCCGTCTTTCTTTGCACTCATAATAAAGGCATCACCCAGATTAAGCATTTCGGTGGCAATTTGCCGGTAAGTTTTATTTTCAAAACCCTGCTCTCTGTGTTTAATGAAGTAAGAATTTTCCGCTATCCTGCATGCATCCAGTACTAATAGAATTTCGTATTTATCACAAACCGCACGAACTTTTTTTGCATTTTCCATACTTACAGGTTGACCTCCGGCTGAATTATTGGTAACTGTTAAAACGACAGCGCCTATGTTTTCTTTCCCATATTTTAAAATAAGTTCTTCTGCTTGTTCAATATCCAGGTTTCCTTTAAACGGTAATTCTAAAGAAGGATCTTTGGCATTTTCAGGTAAGCAATCAAATGCCTCTGCACCTGTAAATTCTATATTGGCTCGGGTGGTATCAAAATGAGTATTGCTGATAAACACCTTGTCTTTCCCTCCTAAAATACCATATAGAATTCGTTCGGCCGCTCTGCCCTGATGCGTTGGAATAATAAAAGGCATACCCGTTAAATCCTTCACTTCCGCTTCCAGTCTCTCCCAGCTGGTTGCACCTGCATAGCTTTCGTCACCCTGCATCATAGCAGACCATTGATGTTCACTCATGGCACCGGTACCGCTATCAGTCAGTAAATCAATAAATACATCATCACTGCGTAATAGAAAAGGATTGTTGTATGCTTTTGCTAAAGTTTTGATTCGATATTCTTCAGTAGTAATTTTCAGCGGTTCCACCATTTTTATTTTAAATGGCTCAGCAAGTGTTCGTTCTTTTGGCATGCAGAAAAATTTATACTAAAGTACGAATATTTATAAATACAGCAGCATTCAGGTATTCCAATGCATGCATTGAAAATAACAACCTTATCGTAAACTTTAGGTAACATGATATATTTATTGTTTTTTGTGCAAATTCGTAACTTTCGCAACATAAAATCATTCTACGAATAATGTCAGCTTACCAAACACCAGAAGGAATTGAAATCAAAGGCAAATTCACACCTGAATATGCAGAAATCTTAACACCGGAAGCTTTGGCTTTCTTCGCTAAATTGCAACGCAAACACAACGCACGCCGGAAAGAATTACTGCAAAAACGTGTTGAACGTCAGGTACGTTTAGATGCAGGCGAATTACCGGACTTTTTACCTGAAACGAAATCAATACGCGAAAGCGACTGGACCGTTGCACCATGCCCGGCAGATATTCAGGATAGAAGAGTGGAAATCACTGGACCGGTTGACCGTAAGATGATTATTAATGCGTTAAACTCAGGTGCAAAAGTATTCATGGCAGATTTTGAAGATTCAAATGCACCGACCTGGGAAAACAATATTTCAGGACAAATCAACTTAAAAGATGCGAATAACAAAACCATTTCCTTAGAATCGAATGGTAAATCATATAAATTAAATAATGAAATTGCTGCATTGTTTGTACGTCCGCGTGGCTGGCATTTGCTGGAAAAACATGTATTGGTAGATGGTGAAGTGGCGAGTGGTTCTATCTGGGATTTTGCACTGTATTTTTTCCATAATGCAAAACAACGGGTAGCCGGCGGTTCCGGTGTTTATTTCTATTTGCCAAAAATGGAATCGCATTTAGAAGCGCGTTTGTGGAACGATATTTTTGTAGATGCACAGAATGAATTAGGTATTCCGCAAGGTTCTATCAAAGCGACGGTGTTGATAGAAACAATCGTTGCTACTTTCGAATTGAATGAAATTTTATTTGAATTAAAAGAACACTCTGCAGGTTTAAACTGCGGTCGCTGGGATTATATTTTCTCGTTCATTAAACGCACCGTAAAAAACAAACAATTTTTAGTGCCTGACAGAATGCAGGTAACTATGACTACGCATTTCTTAAAATCCTATTCTGAACTGGTAATCCAAACTTGCCACAAACGCAATGCTTTTGCTATGGGCGGCATGGCTGCACAAATCCCCATCAAAGACAATCCGGAAGCAAATGAGATTGCCTTGGCAAAAGTTCGTGCAGATAAAGAACGTGAAGCAAAAGCCGGTCACGACGGAACCTGGGTAGCACACCCCGGGTTAGTACAAATCGCCATGGATGAATTCAATAAATACATGCCCACTCCCAATCAAATACACGTAAAACGTGAAGATGTACATGTTACGGCGGCTGATTTATTAGAAGTTCCAAAAGGTACAATTACTTTAGGCGGTTTGAAAAATAATATTGATGTTGGAATTCAGTATTTGGAAGCCTGGTTGAGAGGCAATGGTTGTGTTCCTATTCATAATTTAATGGAAGACGCAGCAACGGCTGAGATTTCCCGTACACAGGTTTGGCAATGGGTGCACCATGAAGATGCAAAATTAGAGGATGGAACAAAAGTAACGGC
>DAORIK010000112.1:0-7297 GCA_035438465.1 Chitinophagales bacterium
TTTATCAGCATATAAAACACAAGGATCTAAATTTCCCTGCAGGGTTTTACCAGGTGCTTCACTTCTCGCCTTCTGAGCATCAATTGTCCAATCCAATCCGATTACAGCACAATCCGTTTGAGCAAATTCCTGTAAAATATAATGCGCATCTTTTGCAAATAAAATCACGGGGACTTCAGTAATGGAAGTTGCAATCTTTTGCATATAGGGCAATGCAAATTCTATATATTGTGACTTACTGAGCACTCCCGCCCAACTGTCAAACACCTGAACAATATCTGCACCCGATTTAATTTGTTCTTTTAAATAAGCAATCGTTGATTGCGTAATTTTTTCTAATAGCAGATGAGATAAAACAGGGTTTGTGTACAACATCTTTTTTGCCTGTGAAAATGTTTTACTTCCTTTTCCTTCTATCATGTAAGAAAAGATAGTCCAAGGTGCACCGGCAAAGCCAATCAGCGGAACACGGTTGTTTAATGCTGATTTTGTCAGTTTAATAGAATCAAAGACATATTGAAGATTAGGAACAACATCTGTGGTAAGGTTCTTTACATCATTTTCATTCTGTATCGTTTTGGGAAAGAAAGGACCTTTGCTTTCTATCATTTCATAATTCAGGCCCATTGCTTCCGGAATCACCAGGATATCTGAAAAAATAATGGCTGCATCTACGCCAAGAATATCAACCGGCTGTATTGTAACTTCACAAATCAGTTCGGGATTTTTTACAAGCTCTTTAAAACCATTTACACTAGCGCGAACAGCACGGTATTCAGGCAAAATCCTGCCGGCCTGTCGCATCAGCCAAACGGGAATTCTATCTGTTGTTTCTCCTTTGGCAGCTCTTAAAAGTAAATCATTTGTTAACATATTGGGCAAAAATACGGAATTATTCGATTTTATTTTTGTTGTAGATTTGTTTTTGATTGAGAACGTATTGAATATTATAACTGCAAAAAATGAGTGAAGCCGTAGAAATAAATAATCCGACCGTATCTGTTGTGATGCCGCGAGTGGTAAGCATTAAAGATGCTAAAATTATGCATCACCATCATTTAGTTTTAGATAATGTAAATTTTGAAGTGCGAAAAGGTGATTTCGTTTATTTAATCGGCAGAACGGGCAGCGGAAAAAGCAGTTTATTAAAAACATTATATGGTGACCTTGAATTTAATATCGGTGACGCAGATGTTTGCGGATATAATTTAAAGACACTAAAACGCTCGGATGTTCCAAATCTTCGTCGTCGGCTTGGGATTGTTTTTCAGGATTTTCAGTTATTGAGTGATCGTACTATTTTTGATAACCTGAGTTTTGTACTGCATGCTATTGGCTGGGAAGATAAAAACAAGATAAAAGCAACCATTGAAGAATCACTGGAAATGGTAAAATTATCCGATAAAATTTCCAAGTACCCAAACCAGCTTTCCGGTGGTGAACAGCAACGTGTTTCTATTGCACGCGCATTGCTGAATCATCCGGAATTAATTCTTGCGGATGAGCCTACGGGAAATTTAGACCCTGAAACGACGGATGAAATTATGAGTTTGTTTTATTCTATTTTTAAAGCCACACAAACTCCTATGGTATTTGCTACACACAATTATCAGTTGATAGAAAATTACCCCGGAATTATATACATGTGTGCCTACAACAGCATCAGCAGAGATGATTCACATTTTAAGCAGGCTGTAAATTTATAGCGGAAGAATTAACCGTTTCCTAAAGCTTTTGCCAAATCATTTAACTGGCTTTTCCAGAGTTCTTTAGAGCTTTCTATGTCTTCTTTATAAGCATAATCCGTAACGGTTAATATAGTTTCTTTGGTGATGTCTGTTACACGTATTCTGTATTCAAAGAAGGCTTTATCATCTTCTTCATCTTCCCAACGCAGTTTTATAAACTCATCTTCTTCATAAGCGAGTACCTCGGCTATCTGTTCTTCACCATTCCATTCAAAAGTAAAAACTTCCCCATTTGGATCTAAATCCACGTAATCAGCAAACCATTGTACAAGTCCTGACGGCGTTGTCAAAAAATTATATAAAATCGTCGGTGATGACTTAAACGTTCTTTCAACTGAGAATGGAATTTTTTTCGCCATAGTTTTAACTAATATTGGCACAAATTAAACAAAAAAATGAATTAAGCAACTTTTGTATGATTTTTTTTTGACACAAACACTTTAATGTATTTTTATTAACCACATAGAAACATAGTTTTTAAAAATAAAAGGAAAGAAAGAAATTCAAATTCAATTGCAAAAAAGGAAAACAATAGTGTTTAGGCTTTGCCTAAACCTATGTGTGTCTTTTACTATACTTCTTGTTGCTTTCTTCTTATTTCTATGTGTCTATGTGTTTAAAGTAATTACAAAACCTCACCAACCACAAAAAAGCTGCCGGTTATTAAAATCAAATCATTATCGGCTGCTTTTGATTTTGCCACACCAAGAGCATCTTTAGGATGCTGATAAACAGTACCGTTTAATTGATATGATTTAGCTTTTTCAAAAAGTATTTGTACTTCTAATTTGCGCTGTATTTGAGGTTCTGTAAAATAATAAACAGCATCTTTAGGCAACATGCTCAGAATTTTATCAATATCTTTATCTTTTACTGCTCCATATACAATATGCAACTGATTATACCTTTCAAATTTCAATTGCTCCTTAATTTTATAAATACCATCTTCGTTATGCCCAACATCTGCAACCACTTTTGGATTTGTTTCCAGCGTTTGCCACCTGCCCTGTAATTGCGTATTCTTTTTTACATTTGAAAACCCCAGCTGTACAGCCTTCTCCTTTATTTCAGGAAATTGTTTTTCAATAACAGACAACACCGCCAATACTGTTTTTATATTTTCTGTCTGATAGACTGAATTTAAATCGCAGCAAACATTCTGATGCTTACCTGATACATCAGCATCTACAATTAAAAAATTAGGCGTGTTTACGACTTTTACATCTTTCACCACATCTTCTGTAAAATAAATTTCCGCTTTTTCTGCTGTTGCTTTTTGGCTGAAAATACTATCCGTTTCATCGTTCTTTCTTCCAATAATTACAGGTATTGATGGCTTAATAATACCAGCTTTTTCCGAAGCAATCTCAGGAAGTGTGTTTCCTAATAAATTTTGATGGTCATAACTAATATTTGTGATAACAGATAATATGGGTGTAATGATATTAGTGGAATCTAATCTGCCTCCAAGACCTGTTTCTATGATAGCAATATCTACTTTCTTTTTTGCAAAATAATCGAATGCCATCGCTACTGTTATTTCAAAGAAGGAAGGATGAATTCTTTCAATTTCAGGTTTTATTTTTTCTGTAAATTTTACCACAAATTTTTCTTTACAAGGCTTTCCGTTTATTTTGATTCGTTCACGGAAATCTTTCAAATGCGGTGAAGTATATAAACCTGTTTTATAACCTGCCTGTTGTAAAATAGAAGCTAAAATATGCGCAACTGAACCTTTACCGTTGGTGCCTGCAATATGTATGGTTTTAATTTTTTTTTGAGGATTTTGCAGAAACTCACACAAGGAAATCGTGTTGGTTAAGTCTTTCTTAATAGCTGCTTCACCAATTCGGGAAAACATGGGCAGTTTGTTGTAGAGATAGTCGAGAGTCTCTTCGTAATTCATTCCACGAAGTTATTAAAAATTAAAACTATTTCTTTACTGCTCTGAAGCTATGAAAGAATAATCGTCTCCAGCTTGGATGATGGTGAACCGTTACGTTTTCAAAGCCATTATCTTCTAATAATGATTTTATCTCTGCGGGATTTAAGAAACCGGAAACACTTTTTATTAAATAGGTGTAAATACTGGCTGACCCGGAAACTATTGTACAAAATGGAACAATAAAACCATAGCCTAATATTTTCCATAATGGTTTCACATACCAGGCATCTTTTAATGAATAATCATGAATTACAAGTTGTCCGTTTGGTTTTAAGATTCTGTACAAATCCCGGATTAATTTTTCATAGTTCGGCATATTTCGCAACCCGTATGCCATAAATATCGCATCTACGGAATTTTCTGCAAAATTTAAATGCATGGCATCCTGTAATGATAATTCAATTTTTCCTTCTTCAATTTCTTTAGAGAATTTTAGCTTTGCTACTTCAAGCATGCCTTCCGAATTATCTACACAGATAATTTTTCCGGACGTAATTTTATCTAAGAATGATAAGGTTGATTTTCCGGTTCCGCAGCATAAATCAATTACCAATTCATCCCCTTTTAGTTCCAACAACTTGCCACTTCTGTTAAGGTCTTCCTGATAACCTTGACTCATTGATGTTGCGAAATCGTATCTGTCTGCTACCTTGTTAAATTCTTTGGGAACTTTTTGTTTATCTTCAATAAGAATCTGAGAGGATGAATGTTGCATATCAATCAAACCCTGAAAATTGAAATTTGTTTAATAAATGGCCTACTGTACGCTAAATTTAAAAGTAATAGTACCGAATTGCTCTTCATCAGCACCTAAGTCTGCACTGAATTTTGATTTTAATGCACTCTGTTCTGCAAGGTTTATTAAATATTGATCAGTGGTATTACTACCTTTTTGCTGATATTTCGCATACACAACATTTCCATTCTTATCTACTTTTATGCCTACCACCACTTTGCCTGTCTTTTGTGTATTATCAAACACTAAAGGCTTTTGTCTCCAGGTTCTTCCTTTCAAATCATAGCTCATACCATCACCGCTGCCCGGGCCGCTGCCATTAGGTCCGGTACCGGTTCCATTGGGATCTCCGCCGGGTGTTCCCCATTGTGCTCCCTGATTTCCGCCGGGTTTAGTATTTCCTTGTCCATTGCCGGGTCCATTGCCATTTGAATTTCCCGTACCTGTTCCTGTTCCATTCTTTCCTTTTGTAAAAACTCCGGCCATTTGTGCCTTAATTTTAGCCTCTTCTGCAGCACGTGCCTGACGCTCCTGCTCCGCTTTTTTTACTGCTTCTGCTATGCGTTGTTGCTCTAATAATGCTTTTTGCTGACGGATTTTTTCTTCTTTTTCCATTTTAGCAATAGCTACTGCATTCGGATCTTCTGCACTCACTGTGTTGTTTTGAGGTGTCTTTACGGGAGACGATACTGCTTTAACAGGTGTTGGTGTTGGCGGTGTGGGCTCCGGAACGGAAGTAGCCTGTGTGGGTGAAGAATTCTGTCCTCCTGCTTCTAACAAATTATCATCACCTGAACCATCCTGGTTATCCCCAAAGTCTATCATAACTCCGGAAATGGCATCTTCGACAATTGGATGACTTAATGTGATAAAAAACAATGTTATTAATAAAGCTGCCATAGTAACAGTCGTAATAATAAACGACTGCTGGTTCGACCTGTTTTGTTGTAATTGTATTGCCTGTGACATTTTTAAGTATTTAGTACTTAGTATTTAGATTTTAAAATTAGTTTGAATAACCTATTAAACAAATGTCTAAATACTAACTACTGTTATTAAATCAAAATCCATACCAACACCTCGTAGGTTGGTATTCTTAAACTCAATATTTTTATTCTTATTGTGCTTCAACCTACGAGGTTGTATGTTAAAAGAAGTTAGTGACCAATACTTTATCTATCTTTTCAATGAGCTCATGTGGAGTGAGTGCTTCTTTTTCAAGTATAAATTTTGTAATGAGCCTGTTTGGCACTTCTTCAATATGATTAAAAACTACTTGTACATTTTCAGGAGGATTTTTCCAGATTTCATCACCGGATTTTTCTTCTTTTCCTATAAATGTTCCTAAAACTGACTGAGGAAAGTACTTTTTATTTAAGATTTTACGGCTGTCTGCCAATACAAATACAGGAACTTTGTACGTTTTAGCTGCTGCTGCAATCAAATGTGCGCCTGAATTCGTGATAAATGTTTCATGCATGATAATATCACAGCCAAATAGGATAATATCTATTTCGGGCATGAATTTTCCTACACCTGCATCATCGATTACTTTTACTTCAATTCCTTTTGCGGCAACGGTTGTAGCTTGTTCCTTTCCGAATTTATCCTGCAAAGATACAACCTGTATAACATTGACTTTCTTTTGATTAACATTCAATAAGTCAATTAAAGATTGAATATTAGTATCATTGCCGTATAACAAAACAGTTTTATTTTCGAAGTCAAAATTCTGATTGGCAATTTCTGCGGTCTTTCTATCTACATTTTTCCAACGCTCATGAAAGACTTCTAAAAGTTCTTTGATAACAATGGGTTGATTTTCAGGGTCAATCTTCAATAAAAAATGGTTGATATAATGATTGATAGAAGTAATATTCGGTTTTTCTGTAATTACTGTTCTCAAACCTGTCAGCATATCACGTACTGAATTCGAAATTTTATTATCTGAAATCAGAGAAATGAGGTTATTCACCGTTTTGGTAGCATTCTGCAAGGCTTTTGCACTTTCCACGATTGGATTCTCTGTTATTTTTTTGAAAATGCTCATTGTAATGTTACAAGTTATAAAGATATAAGTTATTAGGATTTTATTTGGAAAAACATATTACGTATAACCTTTATCTTATTTCCATTTAATATTACATCCCATACTTGGAAATTGATTTTCGTTGACGGGACTTCCTGCTAAAATATTATCCAAAGCAGCACGTATATCTTTACCATCCGAAACACTATCATTTTTTGGTCGTGAATCGTCTAATTGTCCGCGATACACACACAACAAATCTTTATCAAAAATACTAAAATCCGGTGTGCAGGCTGCATGGTAAGCTTTGGCTACTTCCTGTGTTTCGTCATATAAATAAGGAAAAGGATAATTTTCCTCTATTGCTGTTTGTTTCATCAGTTCCGGGTTATCCTTCGGGTAATTTACAACATCGTTAGAACTTATGGCAATAAAGGCTACTCCTTTTGATAAATAATCGTTTGCTAAACTTACCAATTGCTTGTTCACATGTTTAACATAAGGACAATGATTACAAATAAACATAATTACGGTTGCCTTCTCTCCTCTTAAATCCTTTAATGAAAGTTCTTTATCAGAAACTGTATCTAATAAAGTAAAATCAGGAGCTTTAAAACCAAGTGGTATTCGTATTGTTTCTGTTGCAGCCATTTTTTGAGTATTGAGTAGTTAGTAGTTAGTACCTTGATTAAACACGTTTGCAAATTAGTAATTTATTTTCGTTTAAAGATTTTTGCATAGATATCGTACTTTGGACGCAGAGTAACTAATGGTTCTAATTCGGGATTAAAATTTCTGTCCACTTCAACTCTGAACTTCTGCAAAATCATTGCCAGACA
>DAORIK010000112.1:7397-9026 GCA_035438465.1 Chitinophagales bacterium
GGAGTGGGCAGCTCGCCTTTTAATTCGGTATCGATTTCGTCCATTAGTATCTTCAGCTTATCCTGATTTTGCGTCAGCAGATAAAATGTCCAGCCCAATGCAATCTGTGTGGTCTCATGCCCGGCTACAAAAATGGTAAGAATTTCATCACGCAATTGCCGGTTGCTCATCGTTTCTCCCGTTTCTTCATCGCGTGCTTCCATCAACATAGACAATAAATCTTGATGTTGTACATTTCCTTTCCTTCTGTTTTCAATTACTGAAAAAAAAACGTCATCCATTTCTTTTAATACTTGTTTCTCTCGCATTCTGTTTGGAGTTGGAATCCATTCCGGCAACTGAAAAGGATTGTCTACTCGTTTGGTAATGTGTTCATTTCCTTCCGAAACTAATTTATATATCCGATTGGTTGTATTGTCTACTTCATTGTAGAAAAGTGTTGAATTCACAATATCTAAAGTAAGTTTATACAGCTCTTTTGATAAATCAACCAACTCATTTGTATCACTGAGCTTTTCCAAACTTTGAATACATTTGTTGGTTTGTTCCACCATGTTTTGAAACATCAATGCTAATTTTTCTTTATGGAAAGCAGGTTGAGCGAGCCTTCTCTGACGTTTCCAAAATTCACCCTCACTTGTGAGCAATCCGTTCCCTAAAAATAATTTGATAGAATCATACGCAAAACTTTTGGTGTAATTCTTGTTATTGTCTACTAACACATATTTAATCCATTCCGGATCAGTAAGCACTACCACCTTGCGTGTTGGCACTTTTATACGATACATATCACCCATTGTTTTCTGTTGATTTACAAAGAAACGGATGCGTTCACTTCTAAGTTGCAACATGTTACCTAATAAAAAATTGAGTGTATTTGGGTGTTGAAGCTGTTCAAATGTTTTTGTGGTTAACATAGCGTGGATATTTGTATTTTTGAAAAGAGCAAAACAAATTCGTATTTTGCAACGAATTAATAATGCGAATTTCATCTGCATTTATAAATCAATAAATATAATCAGTTGAATTTACACATAGTTTAGAACTTTGAGTTTAACAAAAGATGAAAAATATCCTGTCAAAAATATGGAAATGGACAAAACGTTTAGTAGCAGCGTTTTTTATACTAAGTATTTTGTCAACCATATTATTTAGATTTATCCCAGTTCCTGTTACTCCATTAATGATTATTCGTTGCACGGAACAAGTCTTTAGTGGCGAAGCACCAAAACTAAAAAAGGATTGGGTGCCCCTAAAAGATATGTCATCGAATTTGGTATTAGCCGTAATTTCATCAGAAGATCAGAAATTTGCCGAACATTTTGGTTTTGATTTTGAAGCGATAGAAAAAGTAGCAAAACAAAACATAAAACTACAGAAACGGGGAAAACCAATTAAAGGCGGCAGCACTATCAGTCAGCAATGTGCTAAAAATGTATATTTATTTCCACAACGCAGTTATGTTCGAAAAGCATTGGAAGTGTATTTTACTTTCTTAATTGAAATTTTCTGGAGTAAAAAACGCATCATGGAAGTGTATCTGAATGTGATTGAAATGGGTGACGGAATTTATGGTGCACAAGCCGCTTCAAAAATATATTTTAAGAAAGACGCCAAAAATTTAACTGC
>DAORIK010000113.1:0-1634 GCA_035438465.1 Chitinophagales bacterium
AATTGTTCGTCTTTTAAATTGATATTACCGTTTAAGTTCTTTATCACTAATTGGTCGTATAATAATTCACCAATTGTTGCAGTGCCTGTAAAATCTATTTTTTTTGGCAATCTAACCACTTCTTTTGCTTTTTGTGCATTCGATTTTTTTGCAGAAACGGAATCTGGTAAAAACTCATTCGCATCTATTTTATTCGATAATAAATTTACATTACCTGTCACCACCGCATCTTTTGATAATACATAAGCGATTACATTTTCCAGTTTTCCTTTTATATCAAAATCGCTGTTACCAATCTCAGCTTTGCACTGCGTAATGTCTACATATTGCGGAGAAAAGTTCAAAAATAAATTACTTACTGAAACAGGTTTGGGTACTTCTTTAGATGCATATTCAATACCTGTGGCAATAATATTCCCAGCAGCATTTATATTTTGATAACGTTTTGCATCCACATCCGATTTTTTTGCTTTTATGGTTACATCAACATTTGCTATACCACTTAGTTTTTGTACATCTTTTAACGGATAAAATTTTTGTACATCTGCTAAATTAATTTTTCCTTTTGCCGACAAATCAATATCCGGATCAGAAATTGGTGTTGTCACTTTTAATTTTGCAATAATGGGTTCATTTGCCATTTTTAAACGCAAATCAGGTACATTTACAACTGTATTGTCAAGGCTCCCACCCGGATTATTGACGCGCGCGTCAATAAAAACATCTGTGACGGCAGTCGGCAATTTCGGATATTGGAATTTGCCATTATCCACTCTTAGATTCAAAGCAAACGCCGGATAGGATTTGTCTTGCAAGGTGCCTTTTGCGCTGCCATTTAATTCTACATTTCCGGATGATTTTATATCGTCAAAATCTTTTGTGTAAATAGCAGGAATTAAAGATAATAACGATTTGAAAGTCGTTTTGTCGGCTTTGAAATTCACATCCATTTCTGTTTTGATGGAATCAGGAATTTGTACAAAACCATTGAACAACAAACCTAAGTCATTCAATGAAAGTTTATTGTCTTTAAAGCTGTATTTTTTATTTTTTTGGTCGATATTTATTTTACTGTCCAATGCAACTTTTGCTTCTTTTAAATACGTTACAATGCCTTGTCTTACGAATAGTTTATCGATATTTGTTGTAGAAACATAATCTAAAAAATCTGAAGTAAAATCACCTTTTCCTGTATGTTGTAAGTTTTCTATTTTGATAGAATTTCCATTTTGTAAATCGTCGTAATTGAGATTGATATTATCTAATACCAATTTATTCAACGCCAGTTTAAAAGGAGGTGATTTTGTAGTATCTGATGCTGGTTTTAAAATATTCCAGTTCGCAAAGCCATCTTTATTAATAATGGCATTTAAAGTCGCATCACTCAGTTCGATTTGTTCGATTTTATAATTGCTTCCTTTTATAACACTCATTAAATCTAAAGAAGCTTTGGTGTCGCTTATATTTAAAAGTGTATCGTCTTCAAAAGGAGCGATCCCGATAATCGTTAAATCTTCAATACCTAATGCAATATTTGGGAAATTCCGGATGTTTTTTAACAACGATAAATCAATGTCTTTAAAATCTACTTTTGCGTTTACCTGCTTGCTGATTTCTTCTTTCGCTTTTGCAAT
>DAORIK010000113.1:1734-9008 GCA_035438465.1 Chitinophagales bacterium
GGTGCGGGAAAATCATCATTAACAGATGAATTAGTACGTCGTTTTTTACTGGATTTTCCGGAAAAAACCTTAGCAATAATTTCTGTTGATCCTTCTCGCAGAAAAACAGGAGGTGCTTTACTTGGCGATAGGATACGAATGAATTCCATCAATAATCCGCGCGTATATATGCGCTCGATGGCAACGCGCCAGACCAACGCTTCCATATCCAAAAACATTACGGACGCAATTGCCATTTTGAAAGCGGCACAGTTTGATTTAATAATTATAGAAACTTCAGGCATTGGACAAAGTGGCACTGAAATAGTTGATATTGCAGATACGTTTTTATATGTGATGACACCGGAATTCGGTGCAGCATCACAATTGGAAAAAATTGATATGCTGGATTTCGCAGATGTGGTTGCGATAAATAAGTTTGATAAACGCGGTGCACAGGATGCCTTGCGTGATGTAAAAAAACAATACCAACGCAACAGAAATTTATGGAATCAAAATCCTGAAGAAATGCCTGTGTTTGGTAGTATTGCCTCGCAATTCAACGATCCCGGAACAAATGAACTTTATAAGGCTGTCATTCAAAAGGTAATAGAAAAATCAACATTAGATTGGAAATCAACCTTGAATTTACGCACGGGTAATTCAGAAAAAATTTATATCATTCCACCCAACCGAGTTCGTTATTTATCTGATATTACTTCAACAAATAGAAATTACGATAAATGGGTAAATGAGCAGGCAGAGATTGCACAAAACCTTTTTGCTTTGCAAAAAGTAAGGTCAATGATGAATGGTCAACAATCAATAAATAAAGACACTATTGACAATGGGCTATTAACTATCAACAATGATTTACAAATAAAACTGCACCCCGAGTGCAAGAAAATTTTAGATACCTGGGAAGAAAAAAAAGCAAATTATAGTAACGAATTTTATGAATTTAAGGTGCGTGAAAAAACATTAAAAATAATAACAAGTACGGAGTCTTTATCGCATCAGCGAATACCAAAAGTTGCCTTACCAAAATATGAAGCCTGGGGCGATATATTAAAATGGAATTTAAAAGAAAATGTCCCGGGTGAATTTCCATTTACAGCAGGTGTTTTCAGATTCAAACGAGAAGGTGAAGACCCGACGCGTATGTTTGCCGGCGAAGGAGGTCCTGAACGTACCAACAAACGCTTTCATTATGTTTCGTTAGGATTGCCTGCAAAACGATTATCTACAGCATTTGATAGCGTGACATTGTATGGTGAAGACCCAGCCATTCGCCCGGATATATATGGAAAAATAGGCAATTCAGGTGTTTCCATTTGTACCTTGGATGATGCAAAAAAACTGTATTCAGGTTTTGATTTATGTTCACCTAATACATCCGTATCCATGACAATTAATGGACCGGCAGCAACTATTTGTGCATTCTTTATGAATGCTGCAATTGATCAGGAATGTGAAAAATATATTCGTCAAAATAATTTAACAGATGAAGTCAATAAAAAGATTGATAAAATTTATGAAGAAAAAAATGCTGTAAGACCAGCTTATAATGGGGAATTACCTGATGGCAATGATGGCTTAGGTTTATTACTATTAGGTGTTACAGGCGACCAAATCTTAGATAAAGAAGTGTATGAAAAAATTAAAGCGTTCGCATTGTCGCAAGTAAGAGGCACTGTACAAGCTGATATTTTAAAAGAAGATCAGGCACAAAACACCTGTATTTTTTCTACAGAATTCTCTTTGAAAATAATGGGTGATGTGCAGGAATATTTTGTGCAGCATAAGGTGCGCAATTTTTACTCTGTTTCTATAAGCGGATATCATATTGCGGAAGCGGGAGCCAATCCGATTTCACAATTGGCCTTTACCTTATCTAA
This sequence comes from Chitinophagales bacterium, assembly GCA_035438465.1. GTDB lineage: Bacteria > Bacteroidota > Bacteroidia > Chitinophagales > JADIYW01 > JADJSS01. Next base: position 3,612 of record DAORIK010000113.1, read on the forward strand.
CGGCTTTTCTTTTGTTGAATATTATTTATCGCGCGGAATGAAAGTGGATGATTTCGCACCAAACTTATCTTTTTTCTTTTCTAATGGAATCGACCCCGAATACGCGGTTATTGGTCGCGTTGCGAGAAGAATATGGGCAAAAGCGATGAAGTATTTATACAAAGCTAACGAAAGAAGTCAGATGTTGAAATATCATATTCAAACATCGGGAAGAAGTTTGCATGCTCAGGAAATAGATTTTAATGATATAAGAACAACGCTGCAAGCATTGTATGCGATTTACGATAATTGCAATTCACTGCACACCAATGCATACGATGAAGCTATTACCACACCAACGGAAGAAAGTGTGAGACGCGCTATGGCAATTCAGTTAATTATCAATAAAGAATTAGGATTGGCAAAAAATGAGAATCCTTTACAGGGCTCTTTTATTATTGAAGAATTAACGGATTTGGTAGAAGAAGCAGTCTATGCAGAGTTCGACAGATTAACAGAACGTGGCGGTGTGTTAGGCGCTATGGAAACGATGTATCAACGCAGCAAGATTCAGGAAGAAAGTATGTATTATGAAATGAAAAAACATACAGGTGAGTTACCGTTAATCGGAGTTAATACATTTTTATCATCAAAAGGCTCACCAACTATATTGCCGCAGGAAGTAATACGCAGCACCACTGAAGAAAAAGATTTACAAATAGAAAATTTAAAAGCATTGCATCAACGCAATCAATCAGAAACAAAAAAATATTTACAGCAGTTGCAACAAGCAGCTTTGCACAACAAGAATTTATTTGAGGTGTTAATGGAAACTGTAAAATATTGTTCACTTGGACAAATTACCAATGCCTTGTTTGAAGTTGGTGGTCAGTATAGAAGGAATATGTAAACAAAATAAGATATTCTCCGGTATTATTTGGTACTTTAATCTGAATATTCATCTTTATTTTCTTAATTTCAATGCTCTAAAAACTGAACTATGAGATACAGAAATTTTACTTTTTTAATTGTGTTCTTACTTTTTGGATGTACACAAGAAACCGCGACTAAATTTGAACACCCCTTTTTAACCATTGAGAGTGATTTTAATTCACAACACTGGTTTGATATCGCGGGTATGATTTGTCGCGATGGTTCGCCAACAGGAATTGGTTATCGTGTAGGAAATCCCAAAAAATTAGCGATATACATTAATGGAGGTGGTGCTTGTTTTAATGATGTCACCTGTGCCAGCAATCCAAAATCGTTCAACTCAGCAGATTGGAATGATTTATCCATCGCTTATAGCGATAAAGGAATTTTTGATGCAAGCAATCCAAAGAATCCTTTAAAAGATTTTTCATTTGTCTTCGTTCCGTATTGCACTGGCGATGTTCATAGTGGCACCAAAGATGTTGGATTTGCTTTAGGTGTTCCGGATACACAACGATATGTGGGAGCAAAGAATTTTATAAAAACGATGGATTTTATTGAGCCTTACTTTAATTACAAAAAAGTAGATGAGATTGTTTTATTCGGATTAAGTGCCGGCGGCTATGGTGTGTACATAAATTTTCTGGAAGTTATTAAACGGTTTCCGAATGCTAAAATTACGGTGATTAACGATTCAGGTCCTTTGTTTAGTGACGATCAGGCTTTTCCAAGTTGTCTGCAATTGGGTTTTAGCGTTCTGTTCGGATTGCCGATACCTGAAGATATGGTAGATTGTTGCGGAGCGCCCGATATCGGATTGAGTAATGTATATGAATATTCAAGTAAAAATTATCCAAATGCGAACTATGGTTTCATTTCTTCTTACAATGATGCTGTTTCCAGATTTTTTCTGAGTTTCGGATATAATAATTGCACGGGGGCACCCGGCAATCAACTTCCGGCAGATTTATTTAAAGATGCACTCATTGATTTGCGGGAAAATATACTGAAACCAAAAAGTACATGGTCAACGTATTATATAAATGGAACTACTCATACTATGCTGGCAGATAATGATATTTTTTATAATCGAAATATTGCGGGCATGTATTTATATGAATGGGTAGACAAATTAATGAAAGGTGAGCGTATGCATCTTACAGAATAGATAAAAAACCGCAAAGAATTCTTTGCGGTTTTTTTAAAATTATGCTTACATATTTTCATCCGCAGTGGGTCCGTACATACCCGGAACCGGAACATTTAGCAAACGAAGATAAACAGACATTTGTCCGCGGTGGTGATAAATATGATTGAAGGCAAAACTACGCAACACTGAAATTTTTGGCATGGTAAAATAAATGGTTTCACCATTGCGCATTGTCCATGTTTCATTTTTTAAAATTTCAGCAGTCGTGTTTTTTATTGATAGCAGAGCCGCTGCAACGGCATCGTCGTGAATTTTTAATAATTCATCGGTATTAGCAGCCGTTTTTGGATTGTATTTTTCTTTTGCAAAATCAAGTTCGCTGCGTTCTAATGTAATTGGCACCCAATTCGGAACATCTGCAATATGCACTGCCAAATTGTGCAAAGTCATTGATTTTCCATGAGGCTTCCAATCCGGTTTATCCAAAGGAACTTTCTCTAATAACTTTCGTGTACTTGCGCATTCATGTGTGTATTCGTTGGTTAAACTTTTAATGATATCAAATTCCATATCTTTCTTTTTTTGTAAAAATACATTTTAAAATTGTTTTCAACGCAATGGTAATATCTCTTTGATAACATTCTTTCACATTTCATCTATTTTTACGGTGATTGATTTGATACTATGTCAGAAGAAGATTTGAAGTGCCAAAAAAGAAAAATGAAGAAATTATTTTTAACGATTAATATAATATTGTGTGGCTTGTGTTTTACATTTTGTCAGAACAACAGAACTAAAACACCAACCGGATTTATAAGGCCTGAGGTAAATCCTGCATTATATAAAAGTCACGATAATGAAAAAATAGATCTTCAGGATACGGCTATTGTAAAAAAGATTCATGCACTCGATTGCTATTTTGAAGACAAGGTAAAAATGAATGGTTTCAATGGTGCTGTTTTAATATCTTATAAAGGAACTCCTATTTTTGAACGTTATTACGGGTATAAAAATTATTATACTTTTGAAAAACTCACACCACGTTCAACATTTCAAATAGCATCAACTTCTAAAACATTTACAGCAGGTGCCATTATGTTGTTGCTGCAACAAAATATGTTGTCGTTGGATGATACGCTGGAAAAATTCTTCCCGGATTTTCCATATAAAGGAATCACTGTGAGAATGTTGTTGAATCATCGTTCAGGGTTGCCAAACTATTTGAATTTTTCTGAAGAATACTGGAAAAATAAAAAGCAGTTTATGGCGAATAATGATGTATTGCAAATGATGTATAAGTTCAAACCAAAAGCATTGAATGCTCCCGACACTCATTTCAGGTATAATAACACGAATTATGTATTACTGGCATTGATAGTGGAAATAGTTTCGGGAGAACCATTCTGCGATTTTATGCATCAGAATATTTTTATTCCATTGGGTATGCTCGACACCTGGTATTATGATCCGTTAAGCCCGCGGCCGTCTGCAACACGAGGATATAAAGGCTCGCGCTGGATGGAAGATGATATTGTGTATACGGATGGTGTAATGGGCGATAAAGGCATTTACAGCACTGTGCGCGATTTGTACAAATGGGATCAGGCATTGTATTCAGGTAAGTTTATTCGCTCGGAAATACTTGGGCTGGCCTTCACCCCGCAAAGCTTTGAAAAAGCAGGCAACAAAAATTATGGTTTAGGCTGGCGCATGAATGACCAATCAGACGGCACCCGCCTCATTTATCACAATGGCTGGTGGCATAGCTATAACTCTGTTTTCAATAGAAAAATAAGCGATAAGACCACCGTAATCATTTTGAGTAATCATTATAACCAGAGCGTCTATAAAATTCAGCAGGTTTGGGATATTTTATATGGCAATGGAATTGTTTCGACTTCAGAAGAAGAAGGCAGTAGTGAAATGACGAAGAAACTGAATTCAGATAGTTTGCTGGAGATACAAGGGAAATAATTATCCGAATCACGGATTTTATGGATTAAATGATTACGTAGATTTTTTATAAAATGGTGATCTGTGTAATCTCAAAATCTGTTTTATCAGCGATTCAGCCAAAAAAAATCCCGAACATTGCTGTCCGGGACTATTTTAAACCAACCAAATGAAAATGTTTTTTAATGTCTAACTAAAACTCTTTTTAGATATAAATTAATTTACAATTCTCGTGCCAAAGTGCTTTTTGATTGATTAAATATTTTTGTTTTTCTTGATTTTCTCCTCTATTTTATGTTTTTCCTCCAATTTTTGCTTTATTTTCCATTCTTTCATCAAAACAGAACGTTTTACTTCTTCTAAAGAATCGGAAACGATACTAACTATCATATTGTTTAATTCCTGTCCCTCCGGATGAGAATTGTCTAAAAAAGATTCAATTAAGCCATGTGTTACCTCTTTTACGCCGCGTGTATTATTCGGGTCAATAATATCTTTCATCAGCTTATCAATCGTATTAAAGGTAACATCTGCCACAGCCTTGTCCAGCGTTTCCTGAAACACCTTTCCCAATCCGGGAATATACCGCAGCTTATCGACCGTATCATTTTCTAAAATGGCTTCGCTGATGATTTTCTCTACATATAATTTTAGTTCGTAGCGGTATTGCGAATAAGAAGTATTTATGGCTTCTCCAATACGATTGCTCAGGTAATTGACAATTTCATCTTCTTTTGGTTTGATGACATTGGTAACAATTTTGGTAACTAAGGGCGAGCCTTTTTGCACCTCTTCCTGTGCCATGGTAATCATCTTGGCGATTACACGGTCGGCCACTTCTTCCACCACTACTTCCGACACAAAAGAAGATTGTTTGTACACATAGGTTTTGGTTAAATCAAAAACACCGAGACGCTGCAAACGATAGATTAAACCAAATAAACGTACGGCACCGAAAAAATTAAATCCATTGATGATGGGAATACACATAATCACATCGTACCAATGCACAAATGGATAAAACCACCACTTATCGTATTTCTTGCGCAAAATGCTGCGCATCCAGCGAAACAGTAATTCAGTTGCGTATATTAGTACAAAGATGATGTCGTATCGTAAGACATTCGGAAATACAATTGTAGAATACCAGCTGTGAAAATCGTGTGAAATATTGCGAATGAATGAATTGAAAACAGGATATTGAAACAAAAATCCGAAAAACAAATACAGTAAGTTGAAGGCTACGATAAACAGCATCAGCAAATCCATCCAGAACAAATGCGATGAATCTGCAGAACGCAATTTCTGCATATCAATCTTAAACATTCGACGTGCTTTGTCTAACATGGAATGAAGATAGTAATTTTTTAGATGCTGAAACG
>DAORIK010000114.1:0-7510 GCA_035438465.1 Chitinophagales bacterium
TTGGATATGGTTTTATTTTCTGGACAAAAACCAAAGTGATGAATTACGCTTTGGTTTTTGCAATGCTATTTGTAAAAAATGTTGCAGATTTATTATTGATTTCGTTGAAGATGGCAAGAGAAAGGAGAAAGTAATATTTTGGTTCGTGAGACACGAACCAAGTCAAAGGCAAAGAAACTGATTGCATTTATACCTTATCGGTAGTTGTCTTCACTAAACGAAATATACTTTTATGGTTGGTAAGGACACCAACCATTAGAAAAAAATATCTATTTATGATTTAGCTCAATGGAAATTGGAACATGATCGCTTAATGTTATCCAATCTTGAAAATTACCAATAGTAAATTTAAAGCCACTCATTAAAAAGTTTTCAGATGCAAAACAGTAATCAATATGATATGATTTTTTTAGATTTTTTTGAAGAAAAAATGTATGAATACTTTCATCGCCTTGTTTTTCATTAAATTGATTATGGTATAAACTTTTAATTTTTTTTTGTTCTAAGAAATTGACTACATCTGTATGATTAGCTAATCTCTTCTTTTTGTCCCAAATTTTATTACTATTAAAATCACCAATAAGAATTGAAGGCATTTCTAATAAATCTTTATAATAATTTATAGCTAACCATACCTGTGCAATATATCTTGCTTCATAATTCTCTTTGTTATCCATTGCCCAAACTACAAATAAGATAAATTCATCATTTTCACTTTTTGCTTTTAATGGAATTATATACCTAAATTGTGGGTTAAATCGTTCAAATAATTCAAACTTGTATTGAGAATAAGAAAAAACTCCTACTCCTTTATTTTTATTATCTCCATACCAGAAAAAATCATTAGGTCTTGCAGTTAACTTATCAAATTTTAATTTTATACCATTTTCACATTCAGTAATGACTAAAATATCAGGTTTAAATGATAAAATCTTTTCGTTCTTTTTGCGAAAAGCCATATTGCAATTCCAATGAATAATTTTCATTTTTTAACTAATACGCTCTCGCAAACAACACACGTTCCTTACTTGGCTTGCCGGAAAAAATACATTTACCTTCTTCCTGTGGATTATCTAAAGGAATACATCGAATAGTAGCTTTGGTCAATTCTTTTATTTTGTCTTCCGTTTCGGCAGTTCCGTCCCAATGCGCTAATAAGAATCCCGGTTTTTCATCGAGTAATTTTTGAAACGTGTCAAAGTCATCCACTTTCGTAATGTTAGCATCTCTGAATGCTTTTGCTTTATTGAACATATTTTGCTGAATCTCTTCCAGCAAATTTGAAATGGTGCTGGCTAAGTTTTCGGTAGAAACTTGCGACTTCTCTTTCGTGTCACGTCGTGCAATTTCTACAACTCCGTTTGCCAAATCTCTTGGTCCGATTACTACGCGCAAAGGCACTCCTTTCAATTCATATTCGGCAAATTTAAAACCCGGACGCTTGGTTTCATCGCTATCCACAATCGCTCGAATACCTAATTTCGCCAACTCTTTTTTCAAGTCATTTGCTTTCGCAATCATACTTTCAGTTTCTTCCACATTCTTAGATAAGAAAGGAATAATTACAACTTGATGGGGTGCTAATTTTGGCGGCATCACCAAACCATCATCATCCGAATGAGCCATAATTAAAGCACCAATCAAGCGCGTGGAAACTCCCCAGGAAGTTGCCCAAACATGCTCCGGTTGGTTTTCTTTATTGACAAAGGTTACATCAAATGCTTTCGCAAAATTTTGGCCTAAGAAATGCGAAGTACCTGACTGCAATGCTTTTCCATCCTGCATCATGGCTTCAATGGTGTACGTATCTTCTGCTCCTGCAAAACGTTCGCTTTCTGATTTTACCCCTTTGATAACCGGTAAGGCCATATAATTTTCTACAAAATCTGCATATACATTTATCATTTGAATTGTTTCATTAATCGCTTCTTGTTTAGTGGAATGCGCGGTGTGACCTTCCTGCCATAAAAACTCCGCGGTGCGTAAAAACAACCGTGTACGCATTTCCCAGCGCACGACATTTGCCCACTGATTTATTAATAATGGTAAATCTCTATAAGATTGAATCCATTTTTTATACGTATTCCATATAATGGCTTCCGAAGTTGGACGCACCACTAATTCTTCTTCCAGTTTCGCTTCGGGATCTACCATTAATTTTCCGGGCTCATCAGGGTTTGTTTTCAAACGATAATGAGTCACTACAGCACATTCTTTGGCAAACCCTTCTGCATTCTTTTCTTCTGCTTCAAATAAGCTTTTCGGAACAAACAACGGAAAGTAAGCATTCACATGTCCGGTATCTTTAAACATTTTATCGAGCACATCACGCATATTTTCCCAAAGTGCAAAACCATATGGTTTTATCACCATGCAACCACGTACCGCAGAATAATCAGCCAATCCACCCTTTAGCACTAAATCATTGTACCATTCGCTGTAATTCTCCTCTCTGCTTGTTATTTCTTTGCTCATTTTTTATGAATTATATAGTTGTAGAATTATGGATTTATAGAATATTTATTGATAAACAGTTAATTAACATAATTTGGTATGCTTTTTGCAACTAAATTAGTATAATTTTGGTTTATAAAAGTAAGGGATTTAAGATTGCCAAAAGATTAAAAATACTGTCATGAAAAAAATAATTGTTTTATCTGTTTTACTGGTTAGTATTTTACAAATAAATTTTGTGAATGCGGATGATGATGTATATGATGCGCCAAAACCGAAAAAAGTTAAATCTAAGCAAATCTATACATCACCAACAGAACAAACTGAAAAAACAGTTCCATATTCTGAAGAAGGCAGCTCCGTTTCACGTACATCTTCTTCCGGCAATGATATGCAGAATGATTATCAAATCGACAACAATTATGTTGATGAGAATTACAGCGGTTCCAGTTTCGGTTACAGTGACAGAATAAGAAGATTCCACAATCCTTCCATACAATTTAATTATGGATGGAATAACTGGAATAACAATTTCTATGACCCCTGGAATACTTATAACAACAATTTTGGGTGGAATAACTGGAACAGTTATGCATTTACGCCGAGCTGGACGTATGGATACAATAATTTCTACAATCCGTTTTGCAACAACGCGCAAATTATTATTATTCAACCCGGGTTCAGCAGTTGGTATAATAACGGTTTTTATAATCCTTGGAGCAGCTGGAATAACTATAGCTGGAATTCGTGGAATAACTATGGCTTTTCCCCGTATTGCTCAAATGCTATTTATAATTACGGGTATTCAAACTATTCCGGCTATTATGACAATAACAGAAAGAATGTAATATATACACCGAGAACAGGTACTTACGGGAACTCTAATACTTCCAACGGAAACAGAAATTATAATTCCACTAAAAATTATCCGTCCAATACAAATTCCGGCAGTTGGAACGCAACAGGCAATGGCAATACAAATTCTTCTAACAATGTGACAAACGGAAATTCTACCCAGCCTAAAACCAATAAATGGAATAACAATAATTCTAACAGTAACAGTGGAAGCTGGAGTAATCCTTACAAGAATAATAACAATACAAATACCACTCCATCCAATAATTCAAACAACAACAATTGGCAAAACAATAACTCTAATTCGGACAACAATAGTGGTATCAAAATAGGTAGCCGGCCGAAATAACTTTCAATCCTCATGAATGCGTAAACAAGTTTTTATACTCAGCTTGCTTTCTATTTTAGTAACTGTTTTGTATGCACAAACAGATATTGATGCGCTCCGATACAGTACTCCAAGTGTGCAGGGAACTGCAAGAAACGTTGCGTTGGGGAATACAATGGGAACCACAGGCGCTGAGATTAGTTCACTTTCTACCAATCCTGCCGGAATCGCGAAATTCAGTTCAACGGAATTTTCACTTTCACCTGCAATTGCCATTAATCGTTCCTCTTCCACTTATTTAGGCAATAACACAAAAGACAGTAAAGTAAAATTTCAACTGACTAACTTAGGTATTGTTGTAGTAAGCAGATATGCAAATGCATCTACCAATAAAAAATGGAATGGATTAAAATTCGGATTTGCATTAAATCGACTCGCAAATTTTAATGATGTATATTCTTTTAACGGTTTGAATACCCAAAACAGTTTGCTCACTGCTTACGGCGACCAGTTAAAGGACAGAAATATTATTCAATCTGAAGAAGATGCAAAGACAAAATATCCCTTTGGAGCCAGCATTGCTTATCAGTTGGGTTTAATTACGTCTGATTCGCTTGGTAATATTTATACAGCAACCGACAGTTCCTCTATTCAGCAGGATTTTACCATTACAAGAAGTGGTGGCATTAATGAACTCGCCATCGGTGCAGCCAGCATTTACAATGAGAAGATTATGATAGGTGCTTCGATTGGTATTCCAATTGTAAATTATACAGAGCGGATTTTATTAAAAGAAAGTGATAATCAAAATACGATTGATGATTTAAACAATTTCAGCAATCTTAATTATTTAAAAACACGTGGTGTTGGTTTTAATCTTAAAATCGGTGTCATTGGTATGCCAATCAAGAATTTGCGTTTATCTCTGGCATTTCAAACACCCGGCATGTTATTTATGAGAGATGTTTTCTTGACAAGTATGGAAGTGGATTATGCAAGCTTATCTGATATTTTGACGGGCGACTCTCCGGATGGTGCTTCCAAATATAAATATGTACAGCCGTGGAAATTAACTGCCGGTGCCGGCTATATTCACAAATATGGTTTGATTTCAGCTGAATATGAATTAAGTGATGCGTCGAATTCTAAATTCAAATTAAATCTGAAAGATGCCGACTCAAAAAATTATGAGAACTATATAAACAATACTATAAAAGCGAAATATGGTTTATTTCACACCATTAAAGCAGGTGTGGAATTCAAATATGATCCTATTCGTATCCGTGGCGGAGTGCAATACAGAACTTCTCCTTTTAAAAACTCAGCAGCACCAACAACTACTACTACTTCAAGCATTACTTACTCAGCCGGTATTGGTTACAGAGGAAAACATATCTTCGCAGATATAGCTTATGTACAAACAAACTTTAAAGAAATATTTGTTCCTTATCAAACAAATGCGGGAGATGTTCCTGCTGCATTATTAAGTACAAAAAAACCTGCAATTGTAGTTACTGTGGGTTATAAACTTTAACTTTACCGGAAATCAAAATTACCTTGTCGGCAACCTCTTCTTGGAAATGGAAATTAGCTCAGGTACTTGAGTTGCAATGGTGGAAAAAGTATCTGAAAAACAAAGACAGAAACCACTATCTGCAATGGAAAGCAAGTTACTGGAACAACTTATTATTTGACATCGAAAAATATATCGAACTTCCTGAACATTTCATGATTTTAGATGCGGGTTGTGGTCCTGCCGGAATTTTTATTTGTCTAAAAAGAAATCAGGTGGTAGCGATTGACCCCTTACTTAACCGGTATATTGAAAACAAGTTATTACATCCTGAAAATTATCCGTGGGTACAATTCAAACAATCGAAAATTGAAGACCTGGATTTTACAGAAAAGTTTGATTATATTTTCTGCTTAAATGCCATCAATCATGTAAAGGATATTGAAAAAAGTTATGACGCTCTGGTTAGTGCCTTAAAACCCGGCGGCACATTAATTATATCTACAGACGCTCATAAAAATAATTTTCTGAAAAAGATTTTTCAATTAATTCCCGGCGATATGTTGCATCCTGTTCAGTTAGATATTAATGAATACAATACTATGCTGACATCCAGGAATCTGGAAATTGTAAAAAACATCTTACATAAACAGGAAAAAATATTTGACTATTACATTACTATTGCAAAGAAGAAGTAAACTACTCGGCAATAATTAAACTATCCGTGTTTCTTCCTTTTCTGACTAAAATATATTTCCCTTTTATCAGATTATCCAAAGTAAAAACAGCGTTTATATCCGTGTTCTTTTCCATGTTAATACTTAAACCATTTGCCGGAATCAGTTTCTTTAATTCACCTTTTGAAGGAAAACAACTGGTTTCAGCAGCTAATGCATCCAAAATATTAATCCCATTTGAAAACTTCTCTTTTGATATTTTAAAAACCGGAAGCCCTTCAAAAATATCTTCTAATTCAGCTTCCTGTAATTGAAAGAGTTTTTCTTTTGCGTCTTTTGAAAATAAAACTTCACTCAGTTTTTTTGCATGCACTAAATCTTCTTCACTGTGCACACGCATTGTGATTTCTTCAGCCAATGTTTTTTGTAAAACACGCAAGTGTGGCGCTTCTTCCTGTTGTTTTTCAAGTGTTTCAATTTCTTCTTTTCCCTTCATAGAGAAAACACGAATCCAATTCTTAACATCTGCATCACTGGCATTTAACCAAAACTGATAGAATTTATAAGGCGATGTCTTTTTTGCATCGAGCCAGATATTTCCGCTTTCCGTTTTTCCAAACTTTGTACCATCTGCTTTCTTAATTAGTTGTGTCGTTGCTGCAAATGCTTCTCCGCCGTCTTTTTTGCGAATCAATTCCGTTCCGGTTACAATATTTCCCCATTGGTCGCTGCCTCCAAGCTGCAATTTAACTCCATGATGTTTCCACAAATAATAAAAATCGTATCCCTGTACTAACTGATAACTAAACTCCGTAAATGACATCCCGTTTTCTAATCTGTTTTTTACGGAATCTTTACTCATCATATAATTTACAGTAATGTATTTGCCAACATCGCGAATAAATTCCAGAAACGACATATCCTTAAACCAATCATAGTTATTTACTATTTCAGCAGCGTTTGTACCACAGTTAAAATCCAGAAATTTCTCTAACTGTTTTTTTTGACATGATAGATTATATTCCAACAATTCTTCTGAAAGCATATTACGTTCTTCGCTTTTTCCACTTGGGTCACCTACCATGCCTGTTGCACCACCTACCAAAGCAATTGGTTTATGTCCGCACTTTTGAAAATGCAGTAATGTCATTACCTGTACCATATTTCCAATTCCAAGAGAATCTGCTGTTGGATCAAAACCAATATACCCTTTCACCATTTCTTTGTTTAAAAGATCTGCTGTTCCGGGCATAATATCCTGTAACATTCCACGCCATTTAAGTTCTTCTACAAAATTCATCTGCGTATTTCTTTTTTGCAAAAATACAAATTGTGAAATGCTTCAAAGACAGTGAATACAATATTTTTGTTCCATACTTGAAAAAACAGGCTAAATGCAACTAAAAATCTATAAATATTATCCTACTATTACGAGATTTTGGGTAAATTTACAGTTGTACCGCTTTATGGAGAGTACTATTTTTAATGAATTGTAAAAATACATGATGCATTTTCAAAAGACTAAACTCATTCTTACCATTTTGTTTGTTTGTTTTACGACCGTTTCTTTCTCCGGACCTCCTAAATACAGCAACGACTTTATGTATATTGGAGTGGGGGCACATAATTTTGGTATGGGTAATGCTGTAGTAGCATCTACTAATGATATTACTGCAGGTTACT
>DAORIK010000114.1:7610-8991 GCA_035438465.1 Chitinophagales bacterium
TTTGGTATGGGTAATGCTGTAGTAGCATCTACTAATGATATTACTGCAGGTTACTGGAATCCTGCTGGATTGGTAAGAATACCTACAAAAATCCAATTTAGCTTTATGCACAATGAATATTTCGCAGGAATTGCCAAATATGATTATGCCGGAATTGCATTCCCACTAGATAGTAACAAGCATGCATTTGCTATTAATTTTATGCGGTTTGGTGTGGATGATATTCCGAATACACTTGATTTAATTGATGCGGATGGTAGTGTAAATTATGACAATGTCCGGAATTTCTCCGTTGGAAACTATGGGATTTTGTTATCGTATGCCAGAACAATTATTCCAAATTTATCCATCGGTGTTACTACCAAAATTGTTCATAATAAAGCAGGCGGATTTGCAAAGTCCTGGGGATTTGGTGCAGATGTTGGTGTGATGTATACCATAAAAGACTGGAAGATAGGATTTACAGTAAAAGATATCACTACTACATTTAATGCATGGTCTTATAGTTTTACAGATAAAGAAAAACAGGTATTGGCACAAACCAGTAATGTAATTCCAAAAAGCTCTACAGAAATAACGTTGCCAAGAATTCAGTTTGGAGCGGCTTACCATAAAACTTTCAAGGGAAAAATTGACTTAACTGCAGAACTAGACTGGGAACTTACTACTGACGGGCAACGTAATACACTTATTTCTACGAGAAAAGTAAGTATGGATCCAAGAATCGGTGTGGAATTAGGCTTATGGAAAATATTTTATATTCGAGGCGGTGTAAATAACTTTCAAAAACTTTTAAACTCTAAGGGTAAAAAAACGTTTAGTGCACAACCAAACCTTGGTGCTGGCTTTAAGTATAAAGACTTTGTCTGTGTTGATTACGCTTATACTGATGTTGGAAAATCTTCTGAGAATCAATATTCACATGTTGTATCTTTAAAAGTTGGCATCAACAAGCGGAAGCGCAAGGAAAGTTCCGAATTGATAAATGCTGCAGATATTGCTACGGAACCTGAAAAAACGACAACACCTTCTGAACAAACACCAGTTATTATACCAACTGAAAATCAAGCGAAATGATAAAAAAAATTCTTCCTATACTATTTTTGATTGGTTTATTTACTGTTGCTAAGGCTCAACCTTATGGCAATGAGTGGATAAAATACGATGGAGGTACATACTATAAGTTTAAAGTAGGTAAAACAAGTTTATACAGAATTAATTACGCTACATTGAATTCATTAGGAATTCCTGCTAATCAATTAAAGGGATCAGATTTCAAATTATTTCGAAATGGCGTTGAAGTTCCTTTATACGTTTCTACCAACAATGTGTTTGGCCCATCAGATTTTATTGAATTTTACGGAGAAAAGAATGATGGAAA
>DAORIK010000115.1:0-3903 GCA_035438465.1 Chitinophagales bacterium
ATCGCAAGAGGTATGAAAAAAGAGGACTTCGAGTCCTCTTCAATTCTTTATTACGCTGCAAATATACAATATTTATTTAAAATTGCAATTTTTTAGATGTTTTTTAACTAAAAAGAAAAAGGTTGTCTTGCGACAACCTTCGTACAAACATTATGAACTACCACTGTCCGGCTGTTTTACGTTTATCATCAGCAACACCTAACCTAAATACACTTATACTTTCAGAAATAAAATCAGCATCATAGAACAATCTTGCTTTTCCTTCAGGTATAAAGAATCCGCCGCCATTTGAATTATCAATATTTATTAGACTAAATTTCACATCTTTAAGATCTGCTCCTTCTTTTGTACCGGAAATTATTAAGCCAAAAATTGCGTAATTTATTCCGTTATTCGCTTTTATTTTACCATAAACCGTAAAATTATCACCATTGCCGGAAACTGCCGTAACAATTGAAGTATCAATCAATCCGATAAAGTTTTTTCCATATAATTGTATGCTAAAATCAGTGTTGTTTTGTGAAAACAATTTAAATTTCATAGCCGTATACACCGTACCGATTATATCTGTAGAAATATTTGAGGCCTCCAGTTTAGCGGATGAAATCTGATAAATACCTTCCATATTTGGTGGTGTGGTGCCTTCATTGATCGTAATTCCAAGTTGTTTTAGTGTATCAATGTACTTTTGTGGAATTACTTCATCGATTCTTTTTTGTTGGATTTCTTCTAATTCATCTTTTTTACAACCTGTTGTTGCGATGAAACAAATAGCTATGATGGCTATCATGCTTCTTAATAATGTTTGTTTTTTCATTTTTGTGATTTTTTAATGTTTGTAAATGATTTTTATTTTTTTAATTCTTCCCAATTTTGATTATTCGTATTGTTGTTTTGATTTGGATTAAAATCATTTGTATTAGAAAGTATTATTTCACCGTTACTGCCTTTCCATGCTTGTTGGTAACTGCTAGGCAGCTCATAGGTGCTGCCACTTTCGTCCGAATAGTTTTCTACGCCTCTGATGTATTGAGAAAATCCATCTGTTGATGAAGAAGATTTGTAAGATGCGTTTGCCTGCGAATAACTTTTATCAATGCTTGCAATCATAGCATCGTTATTGCGGCTGATTTGCTGACTGATAGCTGCAATATTTCTTACACCTTGATAAAATTGGTCGCTTAAATATTTGATAACTTGTTGCTGAGCGCTTGTAAATGCCGGTGTGTATCGAATAGATTTTAAAACAGCCTGACACAATTCTGTATTTCGTTTTTCATCTGCATCTTGTTTAATAAAGAACACAATTGGTAATACTTGCCAGTTAGAAAAATCCATGCTTTTGTTTATTGTTCCATTTACATAAGCATTTATCAGTACTGTATAATTTTCACCATTTTTTGTAATCACTCCTTTACTTATTACATTATCTGAAATAAATTGAACTTGCGGGTTTTGTTTCATTGCCTGTATATCCAGTGGGTTGGTGCTTTCTACTTTATTCACTTTCGTTTCTATGATTTTTAAATCAGCAGGCAACACATTCATTTCTTTTAGTGTTTGCATAGTGGCTTGTATAGTAGTTGCAGGCATATTTGCTACTACTTTTCCACCCATATATTTACTGCCGAGTCCGATGCCTGCCTTGTACATCGCTTGATTTGCCAGTGTGTAAAAAGAAGTTTTATAAATATGCAATTGTGCAGAATTATCAGGATTATTTACGTGCAATTCGCCACTTGCCGGAAACATGGTGTTCTGTGCATCCCAATCTAAACGACTTTTTTGCTGCCAGCCTTCAGGCAATAAAAAGAGAATAGCATTTCCTTTGGTGACCTGATTGTCAGTAATAGCAGTTAATTTCATTTTTAAGAAACTACCAGATGTTGCGTTTGAGTTGGTTTTTGTGGCTGATGAGGTTGATTTGTTTTGTTGATTTCCGCTGTTGGCTGCATTGCAGGAAACAGCAAATAAGTAAGCAAGCAAGTAAACAAATACTCTTTTGCTTTTTGTTGTTTGGTTAAGTAAATTTTTCATAATGTTTGTTTTAATTGATGTATCAAAAGTAGACGGTATTCACACTTTTATCAATGAAAAAAACATTTACAAAATAAGTATGCAGGCAAAATATTTAATTAACTAATAAATTGATTATTAATTATTTATGCTTAATTTAAATTAATTTTCAAACTTAGTATTTATTAAACTTTTGGTAGATGGTTTTGGCCTCTGATTTAGCTTCGAGCCATAAGTGTATCGGAAAATAATTGATAATGTTTTGCTCGAGTTTATCTTGCAAAATTGTTTCTATGTTCTTTTTATGTGCTGCTATTATCTTGGTTTTATTGGCTGTGTTATTTTCGATACTGAATTCATTCAGCATTTTTAAAATAGCATTTTCTGTTTTATACATTTTGTCGTCGCGATATAATTTTCTACGCAAATTTTCGATGTTGGTATCAAAATGATGTGTTTGATTTAATTCCACAAAAACAAACAAGCGTAGCAATAAACTATAACTTTCCAAATCTATCATAGTGTGCAACGCTTTGTGGTTTAGTACTTTTGAAATGTATTCAAGACAATTTTCATACTGATCATTATAAAAATAAATCATTGCCATATCGTACAACATCGAAAGTTGAATATCTGGCCGTTTTATATAAAAATCAATTACGTTTAGGTATATAGGAAGCAGTTCGTGTATTTTATCAAATCGATTTTGTGTTAAGTATTGATTTTTTTCTACCAATGCCAGATTCAGTTTTTTGGATTGCACCAAATCAATATCTTTTGAATTTTCCAAATACAACAACAGCATACTTTTCACTTCTTCAAAGAAGTCATAATTGTTTACATTCAACATGCGTAAAACAAAATTACTGAGCGTTACAATGGTTTCTTTTTCATTGGCTTTGCAATAGTTCGGATTGTGTTTTAGAATAAGATATTGTGCGACACTATCTTTATATGCGTGCGTAACATCATTAATCATCAAAAAATAGCCAACCCGGACATAATAGTATAAAATTTTAGACGCTGTTGTCGTTGCATGGTTTTCATTGCTTAATAATGGTACCGATAATTTTTCATCTGCAAAATCAATTTTGCTTTTTTCGCGAATATATGTATTGGTATCTTGGCGTATCATCAGCCATTCATCCTTTAATTGCTGATACTGCTGAATATTATTGAGTTTTTCCAGAATGATTTTATATTCATCGTCTAATTTATTTTTCTTGGTTTCGTATTTTTTATCAATTTCAAGAACTGTGATTTCATAGTGGTGAACGGCTGCATAATAATTGTACAATTCATATTCGTATATCAATGATTTAGCTTGTTGGATTTTCTTTTGCAATAGATTATTTATGCGTCTTTCTAACAAAAAAGGTAATTGTTGTAAGATAGAAAGCAGTTTGTTCTCTACAGAATTGTTTTCCTGAATGTTGGAAAAAGTAGTTATAATTAAATCTGATAAATAATTTTTTGCCGCAGAAAAATTATTGATAAGCTTTGTGTGTTTTAGTTTTTTCTTTAATGCCTCTTCATTGTATTCGCTCTGTTTCAAAATGGTATCAAACAATAGTAAATATGGATTCTCTGTATCACTTTTTGACTTATATGCATATTTTTTGAAATACGCTTTTTCTGTTGGTGTTAACGAATGAATTAACTTATATAGTTCACTTTTTTCACTCATTGTTTAGCAGATTATTTAAATTTATGGAAAATTGCTTACTTTTTATAGATGAAATGGGCATGACCAAATTTACTCAACAACCAAATGATTGAGTGCTAATTCCCTGTCTGCAACAGGCAGGCATCTGCACAAGTAAAATAATAAATTTAAACAGATGAAATACCTAAGCATTATTCGTCATGCAAAATCTGATTGGTCAA
>DAORIK010000115.1:4003-8874 GCA_035438465.1 Chitinophagales bacterium
TTTAAACAGATGAAATACCTAAGCATTATTCGTCATGCAAAATCTGATTGGTCAAGCAATGTAGATGATATTGCACGTCCATTAAACGAGCGTGGTAAGGCTGCAACTCCAATGGTTGCAAATTATTTGCTACAACAACAAATAAAGCCTGATTTAATCATTAGTTCACCGGCAACACGTGCGCACGAAACGGCTAAAGGTATTGCAACTATTCTTAAGTATGATGTAAAAAAAATACAGACAGAAGCTGTGGTATATTTTGGGACTTCTTCAGCAATAATTGAACACTTGCAAAACCTAGCACCTCAATATAATGATGTTTTTCTCTTTGGACATGAGCCAATTCTATCTTCAATGATTTTTCAGTTTACCAAAAAATCTTTAGATAAATTCCCGACGTGTAGTGTTTGCCGGATTGCATTCAACATAAACCATTGGAAAGAAATTAAAACCGGAAACTGCGAGTTTTTAATTTCACCTAAGCAGCTTATAAAATAATAGTTGGATACTCAATGCTGGTGGTTTCACCCCCTTTTCCGTCTTTGACTACCACTATCATCGCGCGTGTTACACCAAAATATGATACGCTCGTTGTGTACTGGCTCGTTGTTAAGCCTTTTACAACACTGATTGGTTTAGGGTTGGTATCTTTCAACAAATATAAATCATAAGTTACCGCATCACCATCAGCATCTGTTGCGTCTGACCAATTGTAGGTATCATCTGTACCGCCATAAGTAATAGAAAAGTTAGAAACTGAACTTGGTGCACTGTTTGGTGTTACCTCTTCTTTTGTACAAGAAAAGAAGAAGAAAGCACTCAGCAAAATTAATACGTATTTTTGCATGGTTTTATTTTAAGTAAAGTTACGAAAAAAAACTGATTCTGTCTTTTGTGAATTTTATGTGAACGCTTAATTTTATTTCATCTTGAGGAACATAAATCTTTATATTTACGTTGTTAGTATTTTACTGTACCCATTTTATGCCTACAAATATTCCTATTATAAATCGTGAATTAAGCTGGCTTTCTTTCAACGAACGTGTGCTACAGGAAGCAGAAAGTAAAGATGTTCCATTGCTGGAGCGATTAAAATTTTTAGGTATTTATTCTAATAATTTAGATGAATTTTTTCGCGTGCGCATTGCCACGCTTACGCGTATGATGGATTTTGATAAACGCGCCAAACAAGAATTGGGTTTTTCGCCGTCAAAAGTATTAGATGCCATTCAATTAAAATTAAAAGTTTTACAAAAACGGTATACTAAAGCATACGAAGCTATTTTAAAAGATTTGGCGAAAGAAAATATTTTTATTCTCAACGAAACACAACTCGATAAAGAGCAGGGAGCTTTTGTAAAAAATTATTTTCAGGAAAAAGTTCGCCTGGAAATTTTCCCGATTATGCTGGATAAAGCGAAAGAGTTTCCAACACTTTTGGATGCTTCTATCTATTTAGCCATCCGATTTATTAAAACAAAAACAAAAGAAACACATTATGCATTAATAGAAGTTCCGACAAGTTCTGTTCCGCGCTTTGTGGTTCTGCCTTCTAAAAAAGATAAGCAATTTATTTTGTTTTTAGACGATGTTATTCGTTATAACTTAAAAGATATTTTTCAGATTTACGATTTCGATAAAATAGAAGCTTATACTATAAAATTTACGCGTGATGCAGAATTAGATGTTGACAATGATGTGTCGCTGACATTTATGGAATCTATGGAAAAGAGTTTGAAAAAACGCAAACACGCCGACGCTTTGCGTTTTGTATACGATGCATTGATGCCAAAAGATTTTCAAAATTATTTAATTAAAAAAATGGACTTGGATAATACTGTACAATTGTATGCAGGTGCACGTTATCACAATTTCAAAGATTTTATAAAATTTCCTACGCTTGGAAAAACGAATTTATTAAATCCTGTTCAACAGCATATATCGCATCCTGATTTGGAAAAAACACGTTCCATTTTAGATACCATGAAAACAAAAGATATTTTGTTGTATTATCCATATCATTCGTTCGATTATTTTTTAGATTTATTGCGGGAAGCTGCAATTGATCCAAATGTTTCACATATACGCATTACACTTTATCGTGTGGCTTCCAACTCTCATGTCATAAAATCACTGATAACTGCCCTACACAACGGGAAAGATGTTACTGTATTTATAGAAATTCGGGCGCGTTTTGATGAAGAAGCTAATTTGGAGTGGGCAACCAAACTGCGTGATGCGGGTGCTCGAGTTATTCCCGGTATTTCCGGACTGAAGGTACACTCTAAAGTGTGTTTAATTACACGCAGAGAAAGGGGTCATAAAATTTATTATGGTGCCATCGGAACGGGAAATTTACACGAAAAAACAGCACGCATTTATACAGATGCGATGTTGCTGACTTGCAATCAAACGATTACCAAAGAAGCGCGGCAAATATTTTCTTTCTTTGATAAAAATTATTCGGTACCGAAATTCAATCACTTGCTGGTGGCGCCGTTTAATTTGAGAAGTAAGTTTACGACGTTAATCAACAGAGAAATTAAAAACGCGAAAGTAGGCAAAAAAGCAGAAATATTTTTGAAGCTCAACAATTTAGTAGATGAAGATGTGATTGAAAAATTATATGCAGCAAGCAAAGCCGGTGTGAAGGTTCGTTTAATTGTGCGTGGTATCAATTCGCTGGTGCCGCAACTTTCCGGTTTTAGCGAAAACATTGAAGCCATAAGTATCGTAGATAAATTTTTAGAACATACCCGTATTTTTTCTTTTTATAACGAAGGTAAACCAGAAGTATTTATTGGTTCTGCCGATTTGATGGCAAGAAACTTAGACCACAGAATTGAAGTAGTAATTCCTGTTTTAGACGAAAAAATTAAAAAACAATTATTTAAAATAATGGAATTACAGTGGAGCGATAATGTGAAGGCACGTATTTTTAATCAGACACAGAATAATGTTTTTCGCATAAAAACCACCGCACTGAAAGATATTCGCAGCCAGGATGCCATTTATGATTTTTGGAAAGAGTTTGTTGTAAAGAAGAAGTTTTGATTATTTCTCAATAAGCTATTGCTACTTGCACCTCTGCATATTTTTCATTATTTTTAGTTTACTAAACCAAAAACATGAAAAAGATTAAATACTTCTCATTAATTCTTATTTTTTCACTCATACTTTTAAATTGCAAAAAACCTAAACAACCTGTTATTACAGATGGTGTTTATCTGGCTGGTGCTAAAGACGATAATTTCAACCTTATTCCAACTATCTGGCAAAGTGGCACGGCTACCGAACTGGCTAATGCTGGTAATGAATCAACTGCAAGGTCAATAGTTGTTAATGGCACAGATCTTTTTACTGTTGGAGATTGGGAAAATACATCTTTAGTTTATAATATTGCTGCTATCTGGAAAAATGGTGCGAAGACTAATTTGACAGATGGCTCAAAAAGAGCAAATGCCTATTCTGTGTTTGTAAACGGCTCCGATGTATATGTTGCAGGCTTTGAATCTAATGGTTCAACAGATGTAGCAAAGGTTTGGAAAAATGGCGTTGCTACTAATCTTAGTAATGGCAGCAATTCAGCAGAGGCAAGGGGCGTTTTTGTGGTTGGTGCGGATGTATACGCTGCTGGTTTTGAAAGCGGTGATGCTATACTTTGGAAAAATGGAGTGAAAACTATCTTGTCTACAGGAAGCGGTTCTACCGCTTGGGGTTATTCACTTTTTGTTTCTGGTGCTGATGTATATGTTGCAGGAATTCAATATCCAAGCTTTGGTGCAAACTTAGTAGCTAAGCTCTGGAAAAATGGCGTAGTTACAAATTTATCCGATGGCACAGACCGAGCAGAAGCTACTTCTGTATATGTACATGGTGCTGATGTATATGTTGGCGGACAAGATTCTACGTATGCTGTGGTTTGGAAAAATGGTGTTGAAACCAAACTAAATAATGGCGCGAGTTCGGCATTTGTAAATAGTGTTTTTGTTACAGCTGGCGGCGATGTATTTGCAGCAGGTTTTGAAATTATTGGTGGCAAACAGCGTGGTAGAGTTTGGAAAAATGGAGCGGTTTATTTTACAGAAGATGGCGAATCCAATTTTAGTGCTGTGTTTGTGAAAGAGTAGTTTTGATTTATAATAATTATATTAATTACCATGTCATTCCAAACTTGTTTCAGAATCTATTCTTTTTACTTCTTTCATTTGATTATTTTCTATTAATGAATTTGATATATTATTACTCAACTCAAAAACCTTATTCTCTATCTTTTTATCAAATATTGATTTAATAACTAAAATCAAATACCCAATTCCTAAGAAAATTGATAATATCAATTTTCCTTTTATTTCGATTGGTTTAAAATTTATGTTCATTTCTCCAGCCCTTTTATGGTGATTTTTGAAATATAATATCCAATTGGTGCAATGCCGACACCAAGTAAAGCTTGCCCTTTTAATAATAAGCCAATAATTATTACGGCCAACAACAACCACAGCATAATAAACATTATTAGTTTGTGGTTTTGTATTTTATTTTTGATATCCATTTTGTTTAATTTTAATGCACAATCTTAAATAATTCGTTTCTCAAAAAAAGGACAGAAAATAAATCCCTTTATACAAAATTAATCAGTTCTTTTGGCAGGTAAAATCGTTATTAACAAGCAATTGATTGTCAATTATTTATAAATAATGCTTGAGTCATTTAATAGAAAGGACAATAAATAAACTCTAATATTATGTTTCAATACGACTGCTATAAAGTTCCCAAATGTGGAACTTTTTGTTTATCTTTGTGGTTAATATTTGTGCGAATTGAGAATCATTAAGCTAAAAACATTAAAAGATTTTTGGAAAAAGTATCCT
>DAORIK010000116.1:0-8848 GCA_035438465.1 Chitinophagales bacterium
TTTCTTCTTTTACAGTTAATTTTTTGAAACCTAATAATTCAATCTCTGAAATAAATTTATTATTGGTTAATTGGAATGCTAAGTCTTGACCATCTAACAGATATAAAAGAATATTTGTGTCAACTAGAATGTTATTGCCATTCATCGCGCAACTTTTTTTGTATCACCATAGGGTCTTCTTTTAGCTTTATAGTGCCAACATATTTTTTAGCATTAAACTTCTTTTTTGAAGAATGTGCTTCTAATTTCTTTTTTATAGTTTCCTCGGTATCTTTCGAGGTAATTCGGACTGTCATACTATAAAATTAAATAAAATCTTATTGTAAATGAAAATTATTTTGCTCTGTATTTAATAAAATAATGTCCTTCCACAGAGAATATCAGCAATAAAAATGCACCCAGCTGATGACAAACACCTAATATAACAGGTACTTTCCCGTGGCTAAACAATAATGTGAGAACACCCAAAACTACCTGTAGCATAATCATAATTAATAAAAACCAGCGTGTGCGGTGAAATTGAAACTGTGCAGATATATTTTTTGTAAAAAAGAAAATAAAAATCACATAAAAGAAAATAAGATACCCTATATTTCTGTGAATAAACTGTAGCAATAATTTTGTATCAGTTTCTTCGATGCCAAAATATTTAGGGAAATAAAAACCGTTCATCAAAGGCCAGCTTGTACAAACCAAGGCTGCTTTAGAACCGGCAACCAATGAGCCAACTGCAATTTGCATAAAGACTAATAAAATGAGTACAGTAAATAAAATTCGTTTTTGCTTGTCAAAAGAAGAATGTTGTTTTGGATATAAATATTCTAAACCAACTCTTAAAACATAGGTCACAATAATTGTTGCTACTAAAATATGAGACATCAGATTAACAGGATTTACCAGGATGCTGTTTTGGTTTAATCCGCTTTGCACCATTATCCAACCAACTGTTCCCGCAACCGCACCAAGCGCAATAGCAATCAGAATTTTGATGATGTCTTCTTTAAAAACAATCTTTTTATAAATAAAATACATAAGTGGTAAAACTGCTGCTACTGCAATTAATCTTGCCCATAAGCGATGAAACCATTCCCAAAAATAAATCTGTTTAAATTCGGAAAGCGTCATTGTGGTATTCAGTAGCTTATACTGACCAAATTGCTGATATTTTGTAAAAGCTGTATTCCAGTCCTGTGTGTTCATTGGTGGTAAAAACCCTAAAATAGCTTTCCATTCTGTAATAGATAATCCACTACCTGTTAAACGCGTGATGCCTCCTAAAATAATTTGACCAAGGAGCATGCCTACTCCAATGATAAACCAGATGCCTAATATTTTCTTACGTTTTGCTTCTGTCATTATTTTCTTTTATTTAAAACCACTAAGCCACATAGTTCACTAAGGCTCTCCCTGTTCTTAGTGTCTTAGTGGTTTATTATGATTTTAATTTTTGTGCAATTTTTTCGATTGTTTTATCTAAAGGAATAAAACTATAATTCAATCGCTGTTTAATTTTTTCGTTTGAGTATTCAAATTTTTCTGTAGAAACTTTTAATATCTCTTTTGTTAAACCACGTTTACGATTACTGAATTTGGAAGCCACCCAATCCAGTATGATAAACAATTTACCCGTTGTTTTGTTGAGCGCTCTTTTAGGTGGTTCGACATTTAGTTCTTCCGCAACTTTTTCAAAATATTCTTTAAAGGAACTATTCTGGCTTACCAAAATAAAACGTTCCGAATCAACATTGCTGTTCATTAGTTGTATACTAATATTGACCACATCATCTACATCAACAAATCCGTTGATGCCATTGGAATAAAAAGGCATTTTTTTGTCGGCAATTCTTTTAAATACGCGAGTTGTTGCTTTGTGTTCGTTATTGCTGGCCCCCAATATAATTCCCGGATTTACAATCACGGATTCTAGCCCTTCCTGAATGCCGCGCCAAATTTCTCGCTCTGCCAGCATTTTGGTAATGCCATAATGTGTGGTCCATTGATTTTTTTCCCATTTAGTTTCCTCTGTAATGAGTTCATTCGGTTTGCCTCCAATGGCTGCAATAGAACTTATGTGCAATAATTTCTTCACGCCGTTTGCCAACGCTACATTTACCACGTTTGCCGTGCCTTCAATATTCGTTTTATACATAGCATCGTAAGTCGAACTCTCATATCCAATCACAGCTGCACTATGGTAAATTTTTTCAACGTCGTTAAAGGCAATTTCCAGAGAAGGAACATCTAAAATATCGGCTTCAAGAATTTCAATCTTATCTTTTATAGTTTCCAAATGAGCAAGGGAAGAAGAGGAGCGAACAATAATTCTCACAGCTTCACCGTTGGCAACGAGTTGTTTTACCAATTCACCACCTAAGAAACCGGATGCACCTGTAACAAGAACCATGTGGCAAAGGTAAAAGTAATAAGTAATAAGTGATAAGATTTTATATTGTAAAGATGTTATTTATGAAGGCAAATAAACCGCTCCGCCAATTACATCTTTTTTTGCGCCGGTTACAGATGCCAGACAGCTTGGAATTTCTAAAATGCGTAACAAGCCAATAAACGCCATCGCTAATGCTTCTTTGTATTGAACAGTCAAAATATCAGGAACTACCACTTTTAAAGAAGTGTGCTGTTGTATACGTTCTGTTAAAAATGTATTGAGTGCGCCACCACCGGTAATTAATAATGATGAATGATGAATGATGAATGATGAATGAATTTGATTGCCAACTTGCATCGCAATATGTTCCACCATTGTGGCTAATTTATCCTCTATAGAATCATCATATTTATCAAACAAAGGAATCCACTCTTCATAAATATGCTCACTGCCTAAAGATTTTGGAGGAGCTTGATGACAAAAATCAATCTCATTCAGTTCTATTAATAAGCTTTGAATAACCGATCCGCTTCGGGCTAATTTTCCGTCTTTGTCGTATTCCAGTCCTTTTTGTCTTGCTAAATAATTTAAAACTGTATTTGCAGCACAAACATCAAACGCTGTAACATTTTCATTTTTGTGGAATGCAATATTTGCAATACCACCAATATTCAGAAAAACATTAAAATCTTGGAATAAATATTTTTCTGCAATTGGTACAATCGGCGCACCTTGTCCGTTATTAGCGACATCTGATGTTCGTAAATCACATACTACTTTACAATTGGTTTGAGCAGCAATTTGTGCACCACAGCCAATTTGAGCAGTAAAGCCTAAATCAGGTTGATGAAAAATGGTTTGTCCATGCGAACAAATAAAATCTATCTTTTCGGGTTTATTATTTCTTATAAAATCATTTGTCAATTCACCAAAATACTTGCCAATTTCTGTGTGTAACTTTGCAAATTCAAAGGCCGATAGATTGGCGGCATTGCGCAATCGTTCTCTGAATTCAGCAGAGTATTCGATGCAGTCGGCTTGCAAGATTTTATAGTTCACGGTTATCTCTTCATGGTTCGAAGATGTCGCGGTGAATGGTGAACCAAGAACGTTGAACTCCACATAACAAATATCCAGTCCATCTAAAGAGCTGCCGCTCATTAAACCAATTGCATGAAAAATAGTGTTATGTAACATAAATCACAAAAATATTGAACTACAAAATGTAAATTTACAATAATTCTGTCTAAGAAGATAAACGTATTGTTTGGAGCTCATTGGTTATATATCTGCCTTGTTAATAGGATTGTCGCTCAGCCTTATTGGCAGTGGCGGTACAATTTTAGCTGTTCCTATTTTTGTTTACTTGTTTCAGATAAGAAATATGCAGGATGCTACACATTATTCTATGTTTGTTGTAGGCATAACAGCGTTTATCGGGGCATATAAAAAATATAAGGAACAATTAGTAGATGTAAAAACGGCCGTTTATTTCCTGATTCCTTCACTGCTCAGTTTGTTTTTTACAAGAAAAATTATTTTGCCGATACTTCCTGATGAATTCTTCAAATTAGGTGATTTTATACTGACTAAAGATATTTTCCTGTTATTATTATTTGCTATAGTAATGTTGTTTGCATCAGTTACCATGATAAGAAATGCAAAGCAAAAAGATGTTGATTGCTTTGCAAAAATTCCTGATGCCAATGCCAATATTTTTAAAACAACGCTTATGGCATTGCTAGTTGGTAGTTTAACCGCGCTGCTCGGTGCAGGCGGCGGGTTTCTTATTATTCCAACATTAACTTTATTGAAAGAACACTGTATGAAGCGTGCGATAGGAACTTCTTTGATTATTATTACTGTTAATTCATTAATAGGTTTTATAGGAGATGTACATACTGCTGTAGATTGGAAATTTATTTTCATTTTTACGAGTATTGCCGTTGCCGGAATGTTGATTGGAACAAAAATTTCTGAAAAGATACAGGGAGAAAAGCTAAAAAAAATGTTTGGCATCATGGTATTGATTATGGGGCTTTTTATCATACTTAAAGAATTGTTTTTATGAGTCAGATTAAATATGGCAACCAGGAAGCACCTGAACATTTAGATGTACATTTTTGGGATGAGCGCTGGAAAACCAAAGATACAGGGTGGGATTTAAAGACGGTTTCTCCGCCATTAAAAGAATATTTTGATGCATTTGTCTTTAAAGACAAATCAATCCTCATTCCCGGATGTGGCAGCGCATATGAAGCGGAATATTTATTGCAGAACGGTTACAAAGACATTACGGTAATAGATATTTCACCAACGCTGGTTCAACAATTACTCACTAAATTTTCTAAATATGCAGGAAAAGAACTTACGGTAATTTGCGGTGATTTCTTTAAGCATACAGGCACTTATGATTTTATCATAGAACAAACATTTTTCTGCGCATTGGAAATACATCGAAGAGAAGAATATGTTGCTAAAATGCAAACGCTTCTGAAAGAACAAGGTAAATTAGCTGGTTTGTTATTTAATAAAGAATTTGAAAACAGTCCACCCTTTGGAGGCAACAAAGAAGAATACCAGCAATTATTTTCATCATCATTTGAAATAGTACAAATGGAGCCCTGTACTACTTCCATTGGACCAAGGCTTGGCGCAGAGTTGTTTTTTGAATTAAAGAATAAAGCCACATTTTCTTAGTATAGAATTATTGTATAACCCTGTTTTTAATGGCTATCTTTGTAAATTCAATTCAATATGTCTCAAAAAAGTAGAAAAAGTGTTTTTTTTCTGAGATGCCCGACTTGCGGCAAAGGAAAATTATTTAAATCCAAAACCCCGTACGAATTAAATAAGGTGTTAGATATGAATGAGCATTGTGAATATTGTAATGAAGACTTTGAAGTGGAACCCGGATTTTATCAGGGAGCCATGTATATGAGCTATATTATTACCAGTGCTATGTGTCTAATGTTATTGCCTATTTATATCGCGTTTAATTTCAGCAGAGAAAAATTTTTAGATAACGCAATGTATTATATTTTAGCATGCGGAATTATGCTGGTAGTTGCTGCACCATATGTGGTACAACTTTCACGTGCAGTTTGGCTGAAGCTGCACATTACTTACTTCAAAAACAAAGAAATTTAGTTTACGACTTTTAGAAAAATGCCTTTTGATGGCGGATAATCATACATCATGCAAACGGCACAATCGTTATGTGCATCACTTTCATTTATAACTTTGAAATAAAATTCATCACCTTCCGATAAATTATCCGGGAACTCACATTTATTGGAGACAAGGGCAGCATGTTCGTAAGTGTTTGCAGTGCCTTCCATGGTCCAGGTTTCTCCTAAATTGTAATGTGCTTCATCTAAAACCTGAATGACTGTAGTTGCACAGGTTATTCGAATTACTTTTGCTTTTATGCGTTGATTATTATTGCTACCCGTTCCCGGAATCTGTATACAGGCTGATAACACAATTGGAATAAGAATAATCAATAAAGTCTTCATACGATAAAGTTATCAAATTCCATACCGAAATGCAACTTGTCAGGCGTAAGTTTTATCCTTGAAAAAATTATCGATGAGATATCTGTCATCAATATCATTCGGATGAAAATCACGTTTGAAATAATCTAATAGATGCTTTGACAAACTCTTTCCAATCTCACCAAATACCACCGCCTTAACTAACAAGAAAGTTTCAATAGGCATTTTTACAATACTTTTGTCTTTGTCCTGAGTTATAAAATAAATCTGTCCGATGCCAAGATAACTCCACAGCATTAAGGTAGCCATTCCCATACCGGATACTCGCAACCAGTAATTGTCATCCACTTCTTTCAACACATCAAAGCAAACAGCCTTATGCTCAATTTCTTCTGATGCATGCCAATGCAATAATTCCAGCATTTGCGGTGCAATATTTCTATTAGTAGCAATAGGTTCATGAAACAAGGCATTTGCCATAATTGCCGTATAATGTTCTAGAGCAGTGGTAATTGAAAGAGACATTTTATCGCCTAAACGTGGTTGTATCTTATTTAATAATGTAGTTGTTAAATTTTCTATACTGTATTTTCCTGCAAACGCAGTAGTCTTTAAAAAATCGGCAAACCGCTGTGGTTTCAAATCTTGTTCTTCCATTACCTCCCAGAAACGCTGATGTTCCCGAGCATGTATCCCTTCTTGTCCGCAAAAACTGTTTACTTCTTTCCGAAGATGTTCGTCTTTTATATCTTTTGAGAATTTACGAACACTGCGTACAAAAAATTTCTCGCCTTCCGGAAAAACGATGTGCATACTGTTTACAAAATGCGTGGCAATGGAACTGCCTAAAATCCAATGCTTTTCAACTTTATCAAAGTTGAAATGTACATTGCGTACTTTTAATGCCGGTTGTTCTGCTATCATATAATTTTTTTTGATTATTTAAATTTAACAGCAATAGCTGCTGTAATTCCTTAGCATAAGATAATTAGAAAGCAATTTATTGGAACTTATCTTTCGTAAATCAGCTTTTATCATTGCTATACAAGAGATAAGTGAATTTTTGATGAATGCTTTTATTTACCTATAAATCATTAATTATTTTTTGTAGATTTAAAAATGCAATCTAGATTCTTCTTATCAATTTGTTTTTTTCTATTGCTGTCAGGATTCGCAAAAGCGCAAACAATTACGCACGGTCCTATGATTGGCGGCATTACGGAAAACAGTGCCAGAATTTATATAAGAACCAGCCAGGCAACTAATTTTATCTTAGAATATGGTACGGATTCTTTATTCTCTTCATTTGCATCATTCAATTCAGCAACAGATGCATCGTTAGACAGTACTAAAATTGTAAACCTGTCGTCATTGATTCCATCGACAGATTATTATTTCAGATACCGCATCAATGGAACTGTGCAGGCAGCAAAAGGACATTTCAAAACATTTCCGCCAGCAGGTACAGCCGAACATATGGTTTTTGTAACAGGCTCTTGTCAGGAAACACCTAACATGAAAGTATTTGATGTGATGCCAACATATCAGCCGGATTTGTTTATACATACCGGAGACTTTACCTATCCTTCTTATCAGATTCCGGGTGCAAATTATCCTGAATCATGGAGCTCAATTGAATTGGCTTGGAGACGACGCAATGAAGAGCCGGTTTGTAAAGAGATGCTGAAAAGAATTCCGATTGCTTATATGCCGGATGATGATGACACGTGGGGAAATTCCAGATATTTTAGAGGAGGTGGTGCAATGGTACGTTATGATTTTGGGAAATTGGTAAATTTCTTTGAATTATATCCGCGAACACAGCAAATGCGCTCGAATTGTTTAGAAGGATACAAACGATTTTTTCCCGGTTATCCTATGGTGAATGATACGGATGGTTATTATCATTCTTTTAAAGTAGGCAATTGCGAATTTTTTATGATAGATGTACGCAGTTGCAATACAGGTGGCTGGAATAATTTGAAATACGATGCAACTTTTAATTTATGGTCATTTAATGGAAACAGTCCAAGTCAAAGCATGTTGAATCAACCGCAATTAGACTGGTTTTTAAATGCGCTAAAGAATTCAACTGCAACCTGGAAATTCATTGTTTCCGGTGTGCCATTTAATAAAAATATACAGAAGTTGGTAGAACTGCCGTTGTTATTACAAGGTGCAGAATTTAATATCGGTGGAAATGCAGGCACAGGTTTTCGTTTGTCGTATAGTTTGTCTGATTATTTTGGCGCATATGCATTTGAACGAACAAAAATCTTGAACTATATAAACACAAACGCCATAAAGAATGTAATTGTAATTAGTGGCGATACACATGGTTGCGCTATTGATGATGGTGCGAATGCCGGCTTGCCGGAAATGAATGCGAGTGGATTAAGTGTGAGTTCAACGGAATTATACTATCAGTTTAATAAAGTGTTTTCAATGGTTGGTCTTAGCCTGGATAAATGGTTGTGGAATAAAGGAGGCTTGGGTATTGGAAATGATAATATGAAAAATGCATTCGGAAAAGTGGAGGTGTTTGGCAATGATTCCGTGCAGCTGGCTATTATAGATGAAGACAATGCAACCATTGCAAAGCTTACCATAAAAAACAACAATATCATTTCAGCAGTAGATGATTTTAAAATACTAAATGATTTGGTGAAGATATTTCCAAATCCGGCAACGGATAAAATACAGATAGAAGTGAATGCGAAATACTATGGTGAAAAAATACAACAGATAAGAATTATAGACATCACTGGCAAAGTGCTATACGCTAAAGTATTTAATGGTAACATTACAAGTTTTGAAATTCCTACGAACCATTTCAGTAATGCAACCTACTTTTTATCGGTAGAAACGGATAAGTCGTTTGCGGTGCAGAAGTTTGTGAAAGAGTAAATTTTTCATTTTATTCTCGACCAAGTCTCCGAAAATTTCAGAAACCTCAAGGAGCAAT
>DAORIK010000117.1:0-8751 GCA_035438465.1 Chitinophagales bacterium
CGAAATATATATGAACAATGTTTTGATTAACGATGACAATTATAATCGTTAATCGTCAATCGTTAATTGTAAATTATGCCAAATACAGTAATAAGTCTGAAAGGAATAAAACGTCAGTTTAATTTAGGAGACGAAATTATATATGCACTCAACGAAATCAACCTTGAGATAAATAAAAATGAATATGTGGCATTAATGGGTCCCTCGGGTTCCGGAAAGTCAACACTGATGAATATTTTAGGTTGCCTCGATACACCAAGCGCAGGGCAGTATTTTTTACAGGGAAAAGATGTCAGTAAGTCTTCCGACAACGAATTAGCCGCTGTACGCAATAAAGAAATCGGGTTCATTTTTCAAACATTTAATTTGATTCCGCGCTTAACTACTATCGAAAATGTAGCATTACCGTTAATCTATGCCGGATGGAGTAAAAAGGAGCGTGATACAAGAGCAATAGAAGTATTACAGCAGGTTGGATTAGGTGACAGAATGAAACACAAGCCTAATGAACTTTCGGGAGGACAACGACAACGTGTAGCAGTGGCAAGAGCCCTGGTCAATAATCCATCTCTGATTTTAGCGGATGAACCTACCGGAAATCTGGATACCAAAACTTCCTACGAAATCATGAAGTTGTTTGAAGATATTCATGCAAACGGAAATACACTGGTGGTCGTAACACACGAAGAAGATATCGCATCATACACGCATCGCATTGTTCGTATGCGAGATGGTTTAGTGGAAAGTGATAGTCCTAATACTAATATCAGGAGAGCCGCAGAAATAAACGTATAATTTTTAAATCTGAAACAACATTCTCCGTTTTTTCATTTTTTTACTATTTGAATTACTGTTTTCAAAAATTAATTTTTTAGTATATCGGAATTTGTTTTTTTGTAAAAAATAGGCAGCTAAATTTTATTTAAATAGTTGCTTTTGTGGGAGCAATTATTTAAATTAGTTTAATATATGAAATTTATTGTGTAATAAAGTATGTTGTGTATTACAGGCAGGTTGGACATAAGTAAAAATATTCATGAAATATTTCAGTAAAATAAAATTGCTTATAGTTAGTTTTCCACTACTATTATATAGTTGCACCTTTGAAGGTAATCAACCCGAACCATCTGTATTGAATGGTAAAGTAAGATTTATTTATAATACTGATAATAATGGAAATGATACAAATTCGCGTTATTATTTATATTATGATGCCACTGGTTTTTTAACAGCTGTAAAAGATGATTCAATTACTGTATTTGCATTTACTAAATTAAATGATACTACTATTAACGTTATTTTTCACTTGCCGAATGAACCAATAGCCAATGGAATTGTCCGGCTGAATGGAAATCGTGTTATTTCAATTGGCAGATATGATCATTTCTCCTATCCTGATTTAGGTATAGATACTATTATTTATACTGAATTAATTCAAACGGTTTATTCATCTGCTAATCAATTAGATTCAATATATAATAATGTTGGATACTTTGCTTTTGAATATATTACTAACATTAAAGCTTTTGATTTTACTTTTATAACTAATAATTGTACCAATTATAAATCAAGTTGGACACAAACGTCAGTGTATGGTTGGCCTGTTTATCAGAAATCAGCAGAAATAATTTTTACCTATTCTGATTTAATAAACGATTACAAAGTACCTAATCATATTATACCTTTTACTTTTCAATACACATTTGGAATGCTTCCTTATTTTTTAGGCCTCAATGGTTGTTTTATTATAGAACCAAATAAAAACCTGATTCAAAATTACACTTCAATAAATAGTTCAAGTTCAGATACATATGATTATAACTATTCACTAACCAATGGAAAGGTAACATCATACAAAGTATCAACAAGGAATTCTGTAGGGCATATTGAATACTATGAATAAGACCTTCATTGATTAAAATTGAAACAATAACGCCAGATTCTTAGAAAATAATTTTATCGCAATAGATAATAAAATAACACCAAATACTTTTCTCAAAATATTGATACCGGTATCTCCTAAAAGATTTTCAATTTTAGGGATGAAACGAATCACCATATAAATTATAGCAAGATTTATTAAAATAGCAATCAGTATAACATAAACATTATACTCAGAACGTAAAGACAAAAGTGTAGTTAATGTTCCGGCGCCGGCAATCATCGGGAAAGCAATCGGTACCACCGAAGAACTCTTAATGGTGGAATTTCCGGATTTAAAAATATCTCTGTTGAGGGTCATTTCCAGGCCTACTAAAAATATAACAATAGAACCTGCTAATGAGAAAGAAGCTACATCTATACCGATTATTTTTAATAGCTCCTTTCCTAAAAACAAAAACAAAATCATTATAAAACCGGAAACCAAGGTGGCATATTTGGCATCTACATGCCCTACTTTCGATTTGATATCTAAAATTACAGGCACAGAACCTAAAACATCTATAATGGCAAACAATACTAAGGTTACGGTAGATATCTCTTTTATATCAATAAGCATACAATTAAATTTCTGCAAAGTTCCTGGATTTACACCGAACAGTCAACCACTAAACATTATTTCAGTATAAAATCATTATCAATAAATAGATGTTTGCACCAATTTGTGCTTCAATCAATAAAATGAGAACGCTAAACAGTTACGTATTTTCCAATATATGGTGGCTTTTATATTTTAAAAATCAGATATTTACACAAATATGGTGTATGTATCAGGTTATCAACATTTAATCTCACAAAAACCAAGTATTTTGAGAGAAATTACTAAAAAAGTTGTTTAAATTTGCGAATTAATATAAATTAACATTATTTTTGTCCAATAAATTAAAACCAAAGTCTTTATGAAAAAAGGTATCGTATTATTTTGTGCAGTACTCGTCTTATTTAGTTCAGTTTCATTAGGTGCTAAAAAACCACCTAAAAGCAATAAGAGCGCAGTAGGAAACAATCGTTTCACACTCGGAATTGGAATGGAAGTAGCTGATTTCTATTCTCCGGCGTTAAAGAAAGTATCAACATTTAAAAATCCGGTATGGTTCGGGCCACGTATTACAGGTTGGTATAATCCAAATTCATCAGTTGCAGTTGGTTTAGATGTAGGTTCCTATTTTTTCGGTTCTAAAAATCAAGATCCATCTCTTCCGATAATTAATACATACAACATTTTGTATTCAGGTATACTTGCCTATAAATTTAACAACGGTTATATTTTAAAAGAAGATGCAGCGGTTTCTCCTTACATCTTCGCAAAGTTACAAGGTACTTGGGCTTCTAATGGTATTACCAATGCTAATGTTAACGGTTTTGGTATTCCGATTGGAGCAGGTATCAACTTTAAAATAGCAAACAACATTGCATTAAATGTAAATGGTGGTTATAACTTTGCTATCAAAAATAATAACGATCACATTTTCTTTGGTGCCGGTATTATGGTTGACTTAGGTAAAGGAAAAGAGGCTGCGGTTGATACAGTACCTGCGGTTGTTGAAAAACCGGTAGATACAGATGGCGACGGTATTTATGATATTGATGATGCATGTCCTACAGTTGCAGGTTTAGCTCAGTTTAATGGCTGCCCTGACACAGATGGTGATGGTATCGAAGATAGTAAAGATGAATGTCCTACGGTTCCTGGTATAGCTGAATTTAACGGCTGTCCTGACAGAGATGGTGACGGAATTCCTGATGCAAAAGATGCTTGTCCTGATGAAAAAGGTATTGCTAAATTTGGCGGTTGCCCTGATCCGGACAGAGACGGCGATGGTATCGTAAATGATAAAGATAAATGCCCGGATGTACCAGGTTCTTTCATAGCTCAAGGTTGCCCTGACCAAGATGGTGACGGTGTAATGGATGCAGATGATAAATGTCCGACTGTTCCTGGTCCTGCTTCAAATAAAGGTTGTCCTGAAGTAAAAGAAGAAGTGAAGAAACGTTTAGCATTTGCTGCACGTGCTATTCAGTTTGAAACTGGAAAAGCAGTTATCAAACCGGTTTCATATAAAATATTAGATGAAGTAGCTTCTATCTTGAAAGAATATCCTTACTATGATGTGAATGTGGATGGTCATACTGATAATGTTGGTAAACCGGCAGCTAACCTGAAATTATCTCAGGACAGAGCAGCAGCAGCAGTAACATACTTAATTGGTAAAGGAATTCCTGCATCAAGATTAGTATCTGCTGGTTACGGTGATTCAAAACCTGTAGGTGATAACAAAACTGCCGCAGGCAGAGCACAAAACAGAAGAGTAGAATTCAACTTGTTGTTCAAATAAGATAAACATAGTTTCTATAAAAAAGGTCTCGGTTTCGAGGCCTTTTTTTATATTTGATTTGTAGTAAGATACAAAAAGATGTAAGCAAAGCGGACACTATCTTTTTCTCTTACTTCTGAATAGATTTGCACTGTCTGTTTTGCTTTTGTAAAAAATAACTATGTGTCTATGTATGTGTTTTAAATAAATTCATTAAATGAGTAATTCAGTAAATAAAGGATTTTCTCGGGTTGAACGCAACGGAATTATTTTCTTATGCACGCTTATAATGATTAGTATTGTTTCCAAGAAATATGTGGTTCAGTATTTTTCAAAAAACAATACACCGCTTTCTTCTGTAGATAAAAATAAATTAGCACAATTACGTCAGCAAATCAGCGAAGCAAAAGAGAGTTATACTAATAATTACGGTACAAAAGATTACACTACAAAAGATAAAACCTACACTGAAAATAAATCCAATTATACAAAGAAAGATGAATATGATTTTACCATCGAAGTAAATTCAGCAACAGCTGAAGAGTATGAAAAATTATACGGTATTGGAAAAGTATTTGCTGAAAGAATCGTAACCTTCAGAGATAAATTAGGAGGTTTTTATTCTATCAACCA
Source organism: Chitinophagales bacterium (assembly GCA_035438465.1). GTDB lineage: Bacteria > Bacteroidota > Bacteroidia > Chitinophagales > JADIYW01 > JADJSS01. Next base: position 4,890 of record DAORIK010000117.1, read on the forward strand.
AATTAAACATGTTTATGGAATTGAAGATTCTACGTTTCAGAAATTCAAAAAAAATCTGACTATCAAACCTGCAAAAATTCAAAAACTCAATATTAATACAGCAACGTTTGAAGAACTCACTGCGAATCCATATTTCTTTTCTACAGTAGCTAAACAAATAATAGGCTATCGAACAAAGGTGAAGCCTTTTGCCAGTGTAGACGATATTAAGAATCTCTATTTTGTAAAAGACCATCCGGAACAGTACGACAAAATGCTGCCGTATGTTGCAGTGAATTAAAATATAAAATTAAGCATGAAGAAGATCCAATTTATGATATTACTCTTTTGTACAATGTCAGTTTTTTCAAATGACAGTTTTCAAATGAAAAAAAATTTCATTACTATAGAATACAATTTTTTAGAATTTAATTTTCTCACTTTTTTAGGATACAATTTTGATTTTCAATATACAAGGACAATACATAAAAGAATGGATATTTCCACTTCGCTAGGAGTCACATCTACTTATGGTAATTTTATTTCGGATGAAGGTGGTGGACTTGATTATATTTCTTATGGAAAATTTAGTTTAATACCATTTTATACACCAATAAGAAGAAAAAATAAAGTACTCCAATTTGGTGTAGGATATATTGCAGGTTTTCATAGTCGTTTACCGAGCTTACATGGGTTATCAGTACAGCTAAATTTTTTGAAACAATCTAAAAAGAAACATTTCTGTTATGGATTTAATTTCTATAATGATTTGTTATTTAAACAAAAACAACCATATTATGCATTAGGTATTGGAGTTGCAATTGGAGGCGCGTTCGGGAAAAGATAGTTTTTTGGGCTTGATTAAACAAATCACTTCCCGTAGCAATTGGAACAGACTAATTTTCTTATCTTTGCAAAAAAGAATAAAAAATGAATTTTGAATATTCGGAGAACCAGCAAATGATTGCGCAAACCATTAGAGATTTTGCCGAAAAACACATCAGACCTTATGTAATGGAATGGGATGAAACACAACATTTTCCGGCAGAAACATTGCACAAATTAGGGGAGCTCGGTTTGATGGGAATTTTAATTCCGGAAGAATATGGCGGCGCAGGATTAAGTTATTTTGAATACATCACAGCATTAATAGAAATAGGGAAAGTAGACAGTGCGCTGTGTTTATCAGTAGCAGCACACAATTCACTTTGCACCAATCATATTTATAAATTTGCCAATGAAGAACAACGCAAACGCTGGATTCCGAAATTAGCTACAGGTGAGTGGATTGGCGCTTGGGGTTTAACAGAACCCAATACCGGTTCTGATGCAGGTAGAATGAAATGTGTGGCGCATGAAGATGGAGACTATTGGGTAATTAACGGATCTAAGAATTTTATTACACATGGCATCAGTGGCAACGTAGCAGTGGTGATTGCCCGTACAGGAGAGTTATTAGACAGTCATGGTATGACGGCTTTTGTGGTAGAAAGAGGAACACCCGGTTTCAGTGGCGGCAAAAAAGAAAATAAATTAGGCATGCGCTGCTCTGAAACGGCCGAAATGATTTTTGATAATTGCAGAGTGCCTAAAGAAAATGTATTAGGAAACGTAGGCGACGGTTTTGTACAGGCAATGAAGATATTGGATGGCGGCAGAATTTCCATCGCTGCGTTGAGTATAAGTATTGCAGTTGGTGCATACGAAGCAGCCGTGAAATATGCTCAGGAAAGAGAACAATTTGGGCAGCCAATTTCCAATTTTCAGGCAATAGGATTTAAACTGGCAGATATGGCTACTGAAATTGAAGCATCAAAACTACTAACTTTTCAGGCGGCAGATATGCTGATGCGTGGCGAAAAAATGACAAAAGAATCAGCCTTTGCAAAATATTACGCATCGGAAGCTTGTTGCAGAATTTCCAATGATGCGTTGCAAATTTTAGGTGGATATGGGTATATCAAAGATTTTCCGGTCGAAAAATTCTACAGAGATGCCAAACTGTGTACTATCGGCGAAGGTACCTCTGAAATCCAGAAATTAGTCATCAGCAGAGAGATTTTGAAAGGAAATATTTAGATTTCTGCAAATAATTGGTAATGAATCGTTTGATTAGATGTTAAAATCGCATTAAATAAAGTTTTTTTCATAAAAAATTTAACATTCAACATTCATCATTCAACATTAGTTACTATCTTTGCGTTCCAAATCTTAACAATAAAAGAGGTATTTAACTATGTTAATCATTGACGCAAGAGAATCAGAATCATTAGACAGAGCATTGAAAGTGTTCAAAAAGAAATTTGAGAAAACAGGTACAATCAAGCAGTTACGTGCTCGTCAGGCTTTCACATTGCCATCCGTAAAAAGACGTACTGAAATTAAAAAAGCAGTATATATAGAGCAATTACGCAGAGGCGAGGAATAAAAGTTGCGCATTTCGTTTTTTTTGTATAATTTAATCTTCCCAATACGGTGAAGATTAACAGATGCGAAAATGACTGAAGCGTTCCTAAACTACCTCAAATACGAAAAACGATATTCCATTAAAACTGTAGAATCTTATAAAACAGATATTCTGCAGTTTTTTTATTTTATAAAAAACGAGTTTGAACAGGATGATTTATTGCTCGTAAAGAATAATCAGGTGCGCGCTTTTGTGGTTCAATTAGTGAACGACAAAAATAAACCCACCAGTATCAAACGAAAAATTTCCGCACTCAAATCGTTCTACAAATACAACCAGAAAATCGGCAATTTAAAAACCAACCCTGCTGATAAAATCAATTCTCCGAAAATTCCGGAGCGGCTGCCGAAATTTATCGAACAAAATAAAATAAATGACTTGTTCGATAAACCTCAGATGTATTTTACTAAAGAAAATCCATTTGATAATATGCAGGAAAAATTACTGGTAGATGTGTTGTACTCAACAGGCATGCGACGTCAGGAATTAATTAATTTACAATGGAGCGATATCAATTTTGCTTCCAACCAGATAAAAGTTACCGGCAAAGGCAATAAACAGCGACTGATTCCGATAGGAAATGAGTTGATAAATTCGTTGCGTATTTTTCAAAAATCGCAAAATGAGGAGTTAAAAAATATTCCGAAAGCACCTTATGTTTTTTTAACGAAAGACGGGAAACAACTGTATCCGAATTACGTTTATAGAATAGTGAAATTGCATATTGGTCATTGCAGCACGGCAGAGAAAAAAAGTCCGCACGTCTTGAGACATTCTTTCGCTACGCACATGAGCAATAATGGTGCAAAGCTCAACGACATCAAAGAATTATTAGGTCATGCGAGTTTGGCATCCACACAAGTATATACACACAATACGATAGAACAACTGAAAGATATTTATAAAATTGCTCACCCAAAAGCGTAATGCCTATGCAAAATTTTTAAAGTAAAAAATTTAAGACATGTTGTTGGTTAAGGTTACGAAAAATCAGGTAACAATTAGAGATAACAAATTACTAAAAAATTTAAATTACTTTTTATGTCAATGAAAATTCAAATTCAGTCTGTACATTTTGATGCAGACAAATCGCTGAAAGATTTTATCAGTAAAAAATTAACCAAGCTCGAAACCTTTTATGACAGAATTATTGATTCGGATGTAGTCTTGAGCATGGAACAGTTAAACACGCAAGTAAAAGATAAAGTAGTAGTCATAAAAACCAATATTCCGGGAGGTACTTTGGTAGCAAAAGAAAAAAGTAAAAAATTTGAAGCAGCCATAGATATGGCGGTAAACTCTTTAAAACGTCAAATCGAAAAAATAAAATCAAAAAAGAAAGTATAAAAGTATAATTCAATAAAAAATGCCCCGAATATTCGGGGCATTTTTTATTTTACCACCTCGTAGGTGTCA
>DAORIK010000118.1:0-5470 GCA_035438465.1 Chitinophagales bacterium
TCTTCATCGCGAACGATTTTTGCTACGATACCTTTGTTTCCGTGACGACCCGCCATTTTATCACCTACTCTCAACTTACGTTTCTGAGCGATGTACACTTTAGCCAATTTCAATACGCCTGATGGTAATTCATCACCAACGGTAATTGAATATTTGTCACGAAGGAAACGACCTTTTTCTTCATTGAACTTGATGTTGAAATTATGAATCAATCGTTTAATCAATTCATTGGTTTCTTCTTCTTTCGTCCATTCAGCTGTATCTAAATTTTGATAATTCAATCCGCCCAATAATTTCTCAGTGAATTTTGTCCCTTTTGGAACCGCCTCTTCACCAAATATATTTTTAATACCGGATGTTGTTTTACCACCTACTAATTGCATCAATTTAGCAACCAGTACTTTTTTGATTTCTTCCAGATTCTGTAAATGTACTTTCTCTACTTTTTCCAATTCTGCTTTCTCTCTAACTTTAGAGTTTTTGTCTTTTTTCGCTTTTTGGAAAAGTTTGGTAGTAACAACGATACCTTCAGTTGACGGCGGTGCTTTGTAAGAAGCATCTTTTACATCACCTGCTTTATCGCCAAAGATAGCACGCAATAATTTTTCTTCCGGTGTCGGATCTGTTTCACCTTTCGGTGTAATTTTTCCGATTAAGATATCACCTTCTTTAATTTTTGCGCCCACTCGAATAATACCATTTTCATCCAGATTACGTGTTGCATCTTCGCTTACGTTTGGAATATCATTGGTTAATTCTTCTTCACCTAACTTGGTATCGCGCACATCCATTTCATATTCTTCAATATGAATAGAAGTGAAGATATCTTCGCGAACTACCTTTTCAGATATTACGATAGCATCCTCAAAATTGAACCCTTTCCAAGGCATGAATGCTACCAGTAAGTTTTTACCTAATGCCAATTCACCATTTTGTGTTGCATAACCTTCACACAAAATCTGACCTTTCACTACTTTCTCACCTTTACGTACAATCGGACGTAAGTTGATACAGGTAGCCTGGTTGGTACGTGCATATTTGGTTAGTTTATACACTTTAACATCGTCTTCAAAACTTACCAATCTTTCATTCTCCGTTCTGTCGTAACGTATACGAATTTCATTCGCATCTACATACTCAACAACACCTGAACGGTCTGCATTAATTAATACATTAGAATCTGCTGCTACTCTTGCTTCGATACCTGTACCAACGATTGGCGCTTCGCAACGCATTAACGGAACTGCCTGACGCTGCATGTTAGAACCCATCAATGCACGGTTCGCGTCATCATTTTCTAAGAAAGGAATCAGTGACGCAGAAACACCTACGATTTGATTGGGTGCCACGTCCATATTCTGAACATTTGCCATTTCATCGCTATCCGTATCTACAATAGGGAAATCTCCCTGAAAACGGCATTTTACTTTTTTATCTGTAAAAGAACCTTTATCATCTAATGTTGCATTAGACTGCGCAATGATTCTCTCATCTTCTTCTTCTGCTGTTAAGTATTCTACTTTCCCTTCTACTTTACTTTTAGAAACTTTTCTGTAAGGTGTTTCAATAAAGCCCATCTCATTCACTTTGGCGTGTACGCAAAGTGTAGAAATCAGACCGATATTCGGACCTTCCGGTGTTTCTATCGTACATAAACGACCATAGTGAGAGTAGTGAACGTCACGCACCTCAAATCCGGCTCTTTCACGGGAAAGACCGCCAGGTCCCAGTGCAGAAATACGACGTTTGTGCGTAATTTCTGATAATGGATTTGTCTGATCTAAGAACTGAGATAATTGTGATGTACCAAAGAATGAATTAATAACAGAAGACAATGTTCTTGCATTAATCAAGTCGATGGGTGTGAACACCTCGTTATCACGAACGTTCATACGCTCGCGGATAGTACGTGCCATACGCGCCAAACCAACTCCAAACTGAGCAAATAACTGCTCACCTACGGTACGAACTCTTCTGTTGCTTAAGTGGTCAATATCATCAATCTCCGCTTTCTGGTTTACGAGTTTGATTAAGTACTTAACAATAGAAACGATATCTTCTTTAGTAAGAACAATATTTTTTGCATCGATACCTAATCCTAATTTTTTATTGATTTTGTAACGGCCCACGAAACCTAAGTCATAACGTTTATCCGAGAAGAATAATTTCTCAATGATACCACGAGCTGTATCATCATCCGGCGGATCAGAACCACGTAACTGACGATAGATATGTTTCAATGCTTCTATCTCAGAGTTAGAAGTATCTTTTTGTAGTGTATTAAAGATGATAGAATAATCTTCTTCTGTACTTTCTTTTTGCAAGATGATGGTCTTAACACCAGTCTCTAAAATCAACTGGATATTATCTTCATCCAAATAAGTATCACGCTCTAAAATCACTTCATTACGTTCGATAGAAACTACCTCTCCGGTATCTTCATCTACGAAATCTTCCATCCATGATTTCAAAACTCTTGCCGCCAAACGACGACCTATATGTTTTTCTAATGATTTTTTATTTACTTCTATTTCGTCTGATAAGCCAAATAGTTTTAAAATATCTTTATCAGAATCGAAGCCAATAGCACGTAACAAAGTTGTTACAGGGAATTTTTTCTTACGATCGATGTATGCATACATAACATTATTGATGTCTGTAGCAAACTCCATCCAAGCACCTTTAAACGGAATTACTCTTGCAGAGAAAATTTTTGTTCCGTTCGGGTGGTAGCTCATACCAAAGAAAACGCCCGGTGAACGGTGTAATTGAGAAACTACCACACGCTCTGCGCCATTGATGATAAACGTACCTTTATCCGTCATGTACGGGATGTTTCCTAAGAATACATCTTGTACGATAGTTTGGAAATCGATATGCTCTTCGTCGTTACAAGACAAGCGCAGTTTCGCTTTCAAAGGTACGCTGTATGTCAATCCTCTTTCGATACACTCATCTACGGTGTAACGCGGCGGATCAACATAATAGTCCAAAAACTCCAGCAAGAAAATATTTCTTGCATCCGTAATTGGGAAATTTTCTGAAAACACTTTGTACAAACCTTCTTTAGAACGTTTGTCAGGTGTGGTTTCCAGTTGTAAGAATTCCTGAAATGATTTCACTTGAATATCCAGTAAATTGGGATATTCATAAGGATGACTTATTTTACTGAAATTAATTCTTCCAGAATGGGTAAGACCTGTTTTTTCTGCTTTTTTAGACATGCAACGGAATTAAATTTTATAAAAACAGTAAAAAGTGTCTCGGCAAGCTTAAAAGCTACCGGACACTTTAATTATTTGATTATGAATGAATTACTTCAATTCAATAGAAGCACCTGCTTCTTCCAATTTAGCTTTGATTGACTCAGCTTCATCTTTAGAAACACCTTCTTTTATAGCTTTAGGAGCGCCATCTACTAAGTCTTTAGCTTCTTTCAAGCCAAGGCCAGTGATTTCTTTTACTACTTTAACTACTCCTAATTTTTGTGCACCACCGTCTTTCAAAATAACATCAAAAGATGTTTTTTCTTCAGCGGCAGCACCACCACCTGCAGCACCACCAGTTGCAGCAACTGCAACAGCAGCAGCAGCAGGTTCGATACCGTATTCAGATTTTAAAATGTCAGCCAGTTCGTTAACTTCTTTTACTGTTAAACTTACCAGTTGCTCTGCGAATGCTTTAATATCAGCCATTGTTTAAAAATTTAAAATGTTTATTAATTAATTTCTTTCTTGTAATGTTTTAACGATTCCGGCCAGTTTACCACCGCTTGATTTAAGGGCAGAAATGACATTTTTAGCAGGAGATTGTAATAATGCAATAATATCGCCAACCAATTCTTCTTTAGATTTAACGTTGATTAATGCTTCTAATTGATTCTCTCCAACATATACAGCAGAGTCGATGTAAGCGGCTTTTAAAGCCGGTTTATCGCCACCTGCACGGAATTGTTTAATTACTTTTGCAGGCACATTACCTGTTTCTGTGAACATGATAGCTGTAGGTCCGTTTAAAACCGGATCTAAGTCATCAGAAAACTTACCACCGGCAACTAATGCTTTTTTGATAAGTGTGTTTTTTGCAACTTGTAAATTGATGCCTTTATCGAAACAAATTCTTCTTAACTGGTTGATTTTTTCTACTGTTAAACCTGAAGTATCAGTAAAGTAGAAAAAATTGGAGTCAGAAAATTTTTTCGTCAGTGTATCAATCGTTGCTTGTTTTTCAGTCTTAGTCATTGTTTTCCTTTTACGAATTAATTATGAAATTCCCGGAATTGATTTTACATCTACTTCAATAGAAGGACTCATCGTAGAAGCCATATAAATGCTCTTAAAATAGATTCCTTTTGCAGAAGATGGTTTCATTTTAGCCAATGTTGTAATCATTTCTTTTGCATTTTCGTGCAATTGAGTAGGATTAAATGACACACGACCAACTGAAGTGTGGATGATACCAAATTTGTCGATTTTAAAAGATATTTTACCTTTTTTTACTTCATTTACGGCATCAGCTACATTTTCCGTAACCGTTCCTGATTTAGGATTTGGCATTAAGTTACGTGGACCTAATACTTTACCTAAACGACCTAACTTAGGCATTACACTTGGAGTAGCAATGATTACATCGATGTCAGTCCAACCGCCACCGATTTTATCCAAATACTCATCTAATCCTACATAATCAGCACCGGCATCTTTAGCAGCCTGTTCTTTATCCGGCGGACAAAGTACCAATACGGTTTTAGTTTTACCCGTTCCGTGTGGTAAGCTTACTGTACCTCTAAGCGCCTGATCTGGTTTACGTGGATCTACACCCAAACGAATGTGTACGTCTACAGAAGCATCAAACTTGGTAGTGTTTACTTCTTTTACTAGGGCAGCGGCTTGTTCTAATGAGTAGAGTTTGCCTTTTTCGACTTTGCTGTCAACTGCTTTTCTTTTTTTTACAACTTTCATTTTAACTAAAAATTTAGTGAGATAATATCGTTCCAATTGTGAGTGGAACTCTCTCTGCTTAATTGCTTAAGCCTGGAATGGTGCCTCACCCGTAACAGTGATTCCCATACTTCTTGCAGTTCCTGCCACCATTTTCATGGCTGATGTTACTGTAAAACAGTTTAAATCCGGCATTTTGATTTCTGCAATTTCTTTCACCTGATCCCAGGAAACCGACCCAACTTTATTACGGTTTGGTATTTTAGAGCCTTGTTTGACTTTAGAATACTCCAGCAATAAAGCGGAAGCGGGTGGCGTCTTGATGACGAACGTGAAAGACTTATCTTTATATACCGTAATTACACACGGTAAGATTTTTCCTTGTTTATCTTGTGTTGCGGCATTAAATTGCTTGCAAAACTCCATGATGTTCACCCCTTTTGAACCTAAAGCCGGTCCGATGGGTGGTGCCGGGTTTGCTTGTCCGCCTTTTACCTGTAACTTAATAAACGTTTCGATTTCCTTTGCCA
>DAORIK010000118.1:5570-8739 GCA_035438465.1 Chitinophagales bacterium
TTTGCTTGTCCGCCTTTTACCTGTAACTTAATAAACGTTTCGATTTCCTTTGCCATAACTATTGTTTTTCAACTTGCATAAAATTTAACTCCACCGGAGTCTTTCTTCCAAATATTTTTACTACCACTCTCAGCTTCTTCTTGTCTTCCATAATCTCTTCGATAGTACCTGTAAAATCATTAAACGGTCCGTCGGTGATTTTTACATCTTCACCCACTAAGAACGGTTCATTTACGGTTCCGCCTATTTCCTCTTGTTCATCTACTTTGCCGAGTATTCTGTTTACTTCGGCTTTTTTCAATGGAATAGGCTTATTTCTTTCAATAAAACTGATAACGTTGGTCATATTTTGAATATGCAACACGATATCGCCATTGAATTTTTTAGGATCCGCTTCCATCATCAGATAACCCGGAAAAAAGTTTTTTTCGTGAATTACTTTTTTCCCACCTTTTAGCTTATATACTTTTTCTGTAGGTACAATTACCTGCGGAATAATATCAGCCCAGCCGGAAAGCTTTATTTCCTTCTCGATTATATCGCGAAGTTTTTTTTCTTTTCCACTGATTACTCTCAGTACATACCATTTTTTATCTTCAGACATCTGTTGTACCATTCTAAAAGCAGGCTATTTAGCCATGTTATAAATAATATCACTAAACACAATATTTGAGAACATATCCATCAAACCAATAATTAAAGCGATTATTACAGAAGCAACAGCCACTACGGCTGCATTTGCCTGCAATTCTTTCCAGGTAGGCCACGTTACTTTCGTAGTCAACTCTTCGTAAGAGGCTTGCAAATATGTTTTAATATTATCCATTTTTTCTATTTAGCACGGGTGGAGAGATTCGAACTCCCATCAGCGGTTTTGGAGACCGACATTCTACCCTTGAACTACACCCGTTTATTAGTCATTAGTCACTAATACTTTGACTAATGACTAATGACGGATATACTAATTATTTTATAATTTCAGTTACCTGACCAGCACCTACTGTTCTACCACCTTCACGGATAGCGAATTTCAAACCTTTCTCTAACGCTACAGGGTAAATCAATTTAACAGTTAATGTTACATTATCACCAGGCATTACCATTTCAACTCCTGCAGGTAATTCAATTTCACCTGTTACGTCTGTTGTTCTTAAGTAGAACTGAGGACGGTATTTGTTGAAAAATGGTGTATGACGTCCACCTTCATCTTTAGATAAGATATACACCTCACATTTGAATTCAGTGTGTGGTGTAACAGAACCCGGTTTGCAGATAACCATACCACGTTTGATATCTGTTTTTTCAATACCACGTAATAAGATACCTACGTTTTCACCAGCTTCACCGATGTCTAATATTTTACGGAACATCTCCACACCTGTACAGGTAGAGGACATTGATTTTTCCTGTAACCCTACGATTTCAACCGGCTCACCTGTTTTTACAACACCTCTTTCGATACGACCTGTAGCCACTGTACCACGACCTGTGATAGAGAATACGTCTTCTACAGGTAATAAGAATGGTTGATCGATTGGACGTGGAGGAAGCGGAACCCACTCATCTACTGCTTTCATCAAATCTTCGATTTGCTTTACTCCTTCCGGATCATCCTGTAATGCTTTGATAGCAGAACCCTGGATGATAGGTGTATTGTCACCATCATAACCACGTTTAGTTAATTCCTCACGGATATCCATTTCAACTAGCTCTAACAATTCCGGATCATCTACTAAATCCACTTTATTCATAAACACCACCATACGAGGTACACCCACTTGTGCAGCCAATAAGATGTGTTCTTTTGTTTGTGGCATTGGTCCGTCTGTAGAAGCTACCACTAAGATAGCGCCATCCATCTGAGCCGCACCGGTAATCATATTTTTGATATAATCGGCGTGACCAGGACAGTCAACGTGAGCGTAGTGTCTTGTATCTGTTGCATACTCAACGTGCGCTGTATTAATGGTAATACCTCTTTCTTTTTCTTCCGGAGCAGCATCGATAGAATCATAATCTTTCTTTTCTGCCAATCCTTTTTTTGACAATACATACGTAATTGCAGCTGTCAAAGTAGTTTTACCGTGGTCAACGTGACCGATAGTACCGATGTTAACGTGCGGCTTATCTTTTACAAATTTTTCCTTAGCCATGATTTGTTTTTTTTAAAATATTTAAAATAATTAGTTTACAATAATTTTTGAGCCGATGAAGGGAATTGAACCCTCGACCTCTTCCTTACCAAGGAAGTGCTCTACCACTGAGCTACATAGGCATTTTTTAAGCCTGTGTCGCATCATTTAGTTGAGCGGAAGACGATCCGTCAGCTGACGGACGCGACCTACAGCTTGGAAGTCTTAAACCTCAATAGAGCGGAAGACGAGGCTCGAACCCGCGACCTACAGCTTGGAAGGCTGTCGCTCTACCAACTGAGCTACTTCCGCGATTTTTTGAACGTTAAAATGATTGGTTAAATCTCATTTTTTAGTTTTCAATTTTTAAAGAACTCTTTTTTTTCAATTTATCTCGAAATTACCTGTTACGATAATTACACTGTCATTTTTTGTGGGCAGAGAAGGATTCGAACCTACGTACTCTCGCGAGGACAGATTTACAGTCTGTTGCCTTTAACCACTCGGCCATCTACCCGACAAAATTTGACTAGAGCCGATGGAGGGATTCGAACCCCCGACCCGCTGATTACAAATCAGCTGCTCTGGCCAACTGAGCTACATCGGCACAAAACTCATTTATTTACAAGAACTTACACCAGAAAACAACTGAGTTTCCTGATTTTCGGAGTGCAAATATACGATTTAATTCTGATTTTTTGTCATTGTGAATAAAAATCTTATGGCTTTAAGATTATTTAAAGTTTAAGGAATTGTCTGAATTGTCTGAAGTATGATTTTAGTGATGAATATGATTTTTTTGTCTGAATTAGGATTTATAGGATTAATAGATTTTTGAATTGGTTGAAATCCAAAGCTAATGTGATTCTATTTTCACACAAAGACGCAAAAGAGCTCAAAGCGTCGTTATCCTGCCGCAAAAATCGTGGTACGAAACGATGCGTTTATACGATTTCTATTTTATCTATTTCCTGCATGAGTCTGTCGGTTTCGGTGAGTGCCACTATTATTTTTTGGTAGTGCAGGATGTCTTCAAA
>DAORIK010000119.1:0-8593 GCA_035438465.1 Chitinophagales bacterium
AACTGATTGGTTTTTGAAAATCTGTTACACCATCTTTCCAGGCTTTTTCAATGGCACAGGTAATGGTACCATCGCTTTCATAATTGACATAGGCGCAGGCTCCGCCGTCAATGAGTGGCGTGGCATAAGGCGTATATTCGTCATCCGGCTCATCTACAAAAGTTCCCTGCGCCTCAATGGCGGCAATGCCCTCCGGCGTGAGGTAGGATTTTATTTTAGGATAGATTTTTTTCAGAATTTTTGTTTCCGCTTTTTCCACCGGAGCGCCACTGTCGCCCTCCACACAGCAAATTCCCTTGCACTTTTTGATATTGCAAACAAACTGCTTTTCTATCACATCGTCGCTGATTAATACGTCGTCTATCAGAATCATGTTTAAATTTTTTACCACTAAGGCACGAAGTACACGAAGCGGATTGTATGTGTTTTGTTTTTCTTAAGCTAAACGATATTTTTCTCCACTAAGACACTTCGTGTTCTATGTGTCTTAGTGGTTTATTTACCTAACACAAAGATAGCGGGTTTTTTATTCAAATCCGGTTTGCGTTTTTTCCATTCCGAGAGCGGCAGGGTTTTGATGTATTCGTCCTGCGCCGTGATGTTGCAGGCAATGCAGAGCATCGTGTCATACTTGCAGATACTGATAATCTCATCCAGCAATTTCTGGTTGCGGTACGGCGTATCCATAAATATCTGCGTAATGCCTTTTCTCCCCAGCGATTCCATTTGCTGCAGTCGCCCTTTGCGTTCTCCCGTTTCGATGGGCAGATAGCCGTTGAAGGTGAATTGCTGTCCGTTGAACCCGCTCGCCATCAGGGCCATGATGATGGCACTCGGGCCAGAGAGCGGCACTACTGTAATCTCCATTTCGTGGGCCGCTTCTACCACCTTATTGCCCGGATCGGCAATGCAGGGTACACCGGCTTCGCTCATCAGTCCGATGTTTTTTCCATTGAACACTTCGGTCAATACACTATCGTCGAAGCGGTAGTTCTGGTGCTTATCCAGTTCGACAAACGTACACTCGTCGATATTTTTTTCCTTATACACCGCTTTGATGAAACGGCGGGCAGTTTTGATATTTTCTACGATGTAGATGTTGGTGTGGATGATTACTTCTCTGATATCAGGCGGAATCATGCCGAGGGAATTATCCGCTATCACCGTCGGAATCAAATATAAAACACCGTTTTGCATGTACAAAAATACCAAATAGAATGTAGAAATAATCTCTTGATAAAGATATTATGAGGTTGTAGTTCTGTGGAGCAGATGAAACAAAATTAATATATTAACTATTTGTTTTTATCTGTTGTAATTGGGCTTGTAACATTTCTATCAGCATTTTCTGGCTTTCTATCAAATCTTCTTTCGACTTTAATAAGGCTTCCCAAAGTTTGCGTTCTTCCTGTGAACTATAATGGTTAATAAATCCAACAGCATTATCTTTTATTTCAGGCTGGTATAAAATATTACTGTCTGCATTTGGCAGTAAAGATGCAACGGCAACGTCCAGTTTATCAGCTACAGCAGTGATGGTATCCCATTTAGGCGAGACCTTATCATTTTCGATATCAGATAAGATACTTTGCGTGATGCCGAGTTCTGATGCCAGTTTTTCCTGTGTCCAGCGTTTGGTAAGGCGTTGTCTGGCGATACGTTGACCTATAGTTTCCATACTGTAAAAATATAGAATATCGGAATAAGTTGTTCTGCCACGATAAAATATAGTTTATTTTGATAAAACATCTGGGGTGAAAATAACAATCCATGAATAAAATAAAATATGTTTGTAAAAATATTAAATCAAAACTATGAAAAATATAGTATTTATATTTCTTATTGCTTTTATAGCTTCCTGTACAAATAATACATACAATATTGTCGATCCACCCGTTTCCAAACCAGTTCTTACAACGAATCCAATCAACAACATTAGTAATACAATGGCATTTAGTGGAGGTACATTTATTACTGGTGGCGAAGCAACTATCACATCAAAAGGTGTTTGTTGGAGCACAAATCATAATCCGACAATAAATGATTACAAATCTAATGACGGTACAGATATAACAAATTACAGTAGTGCAATTACCGGTTTAACGAAAAATACTACTTATTATGTAAGAGCTTATGCAATCAATAGTGCAGGTGTTGGGTATGGCAATGAACTATCTTTTACAACAAAAGACTCAACGGCAACAATAGATTCTTCTATATATCTACCAACAGTTATTATTAATAATGTATACTCTATCACGGAAACATCAGCTACAGCATCAGGTAACATTACTAACCAAGGCGGTTCGTCTATAACAGAACGAGGATTTCAATTTTCAAAAGTAGCTAATTTAACAAGCGGAACAGGGATTATGGTCGGTTTTGGTTCCGGAGGATTTTATAAAGCAATAAGTAGTTTATCTCCTAATACCACGTATTATATAAGAGCGTACGCCATTAATAGCTACGGAATTGCTTACAGTAATATCATCTCTTTTAAAACGCTGAGTACACCAACAACTGTTACAGATATTGATGGAAATGTTTACCATACAGTAACTATTGGATCGCAGGTGTGGATGGTTGAAAATTTGAGAACAACGAGATATAATGACGGTACAAGCATATCTACAAGTTTGGCTGATGCGACATGGTATGCTTCGAATATTGGCGCATATGCCATCTATAATAATGATATGAATAATAATAATACCTACGGCAAGCTCTACAATTGGTATTCAGTAAACACAGGTAAGTTAGCACCCGTAGGTTGGCATATACCTACCTATACAGAATGGACAACATTAGTTAATTATTTAGGAGGTGTAAATGTAGCAGGAGAAAAAATGAAATTGATTAGTAATCTATGGGCTCCATATTCAGGCATAACAAACACAAATAGTAGTGGTTTTTCTGGGCTTCCAGGTGGTATGAGAACTGGTAATGGTCCATATTATTACATTGGTGACTTTGGTAAGTTTTGGAGTTCCACAGAGTATATTTCCTATTCTGCTTGGGCTCTTACTTTGACTTATGCTGGTAATAGTGCTTCACTCTCCGAAAGCACAAAAGTAAATGGTTGTTCTATACGTTGTATTAAAGATTGAATTAGTAATTACTTAAAATATAAATATGACAAAGTTTAAAATTGGAGACGGAGTAAAACTGAAGATTGGTCGAAATAATCCATGCATGTTTATTGCTGAAGTAATAGAGAAAGAAAATAATCAAATCTGGTATAAATGTAAATGGATTGACAATGAAAAGAAAATACAGACAGAAGATTGGTTAGAAGAGTCATTAGTTGAATGTCCAAAGAGAAAACATCAACCACCAATTAGGAAAGAAATACCCTATTCAGGAATAGGCAAGGATGGGTTTCCTATTGAGTAAAAGGCGATGATTAAAGCTATCGCCTTTACAAAACTTTCCCATATTCTTGGTATTTCTCTGCACACGACAGCATTCACATAATATCTCGAGAGCAATATCAATGACCAAACTCAAAAAATTATTATATATTTTAATAATTAAGTCTGCAATATCCGGATTAAATCATCATTTATATAAAACACTTCCCGGCCTTGCGCTTGTACGGATAATACACCAAGTTCCGTAAGTTGTTGCATATATTTTGTAAGGGTGGTACGGCTGCTTACGCCTAAAATATCTCCCACTAATTTTTGTTTAATATACGGTTGCGAAAACAAAGCCTGATTTAATTCTATATTATACCATTTTAATCTTGTTTGCGCATATTTCAGCGTCGCTTCCATTTGCAGTAATATATCGTCTATTTTCTGATTGGTAAGCTGTGCGGTCGCTTCTACGGCATTTAACATAAACAGTATCCATGGTTTCCATGCTTGCCGCTGTGTTACTCCCGACAAATAATGATAATAGTCGTCTTTATGTTGGATAATATAATTACTTAAATACAAAACAGGATGTGATAACAATCCCTGATGCACCAGATAAAGCAGATTTAAGATTCTTCCCG
Organism: Chitinophagales bacterium; assembly: GCA_035438465.1. Classification (GTDB taxonomy): domain Bacteria; phylum Bacteroidota; class Bacteroidia; order Chitinophagales; family JADIYW01; genus JADJSS01. Next base: position 4,001 of record DAORIK010000119.1, read on the forward strand.
TTCTTCCGTTTCCGTCTGTAAAAGGATGTATTGCTTCAAACTGGTAATGCGCGATGGCCATTTTGAGCAAAGGGTCGAAAGAAGTATCTTTATTAAGAAAAGAAAATAGGTTCTCTAACTTTTTTTCTAAAATACCTTGTCCGCGGGGTGGTGTGTAAATAATTTCACCGGGCTTAAATTCACTCTGACCTCTTCGAATCACTACTTGCGATTGCGGAGGACGAATACGTTGTTGTGTATTCTTTACCTGCTGGAAAATTTTAATCGCTGCATTTACATCAAATCTCTTACTCTTTTCTAATGCATTATATCCTGTCCACAATGCCTCTCTGTATTTCAGGACTTCTTTAATCGCAGGATTGGCATGAGTTTCTCTGGTGGTATCAGAAATGGCTTTATACAACTCATCTTCCGTAGTAAAGATATTCTCAATAGCAGTAGAACTTTGCGCCTCCTGCAAAGATATAGTGTTTACTAACATCAGCGGATTAGGTATGCGCAGTATGTTTTTATTGAGTGATGCCAGCGCACGTGATGCCAAACCCCATTTTAACAGGATTTCTTTGTCTACAATGTTTTCATGCGGCGGCAAATCCGGCAAAGCATTATAAGGCGTATTTCTATCCAATGGTATTTTTTTGTTCATTTTTTAAAAAAATATGGACATATCGCAAAGATATGTCCATTTATTTACAACAACAAGCAATCTGTTCATATTTTCACATAAAATGAACAAATAAACAAAATACGTTCAGTTAGCTGTAGATGAATAATATCTTGTTATCTTGACTTTGTTGCAATAAATGAATAGATGCAAAATGAAACTCTCTAAAAAATACTACCAACACGAAGACGTCGTATTTCTTGCCAGAGATTTATTGGGCAAACTATTGGTGACGGAAATAGATGGTATCCGCACGGGCGGCATCATCACGGAAACGGAAGCATACAGCGAAACGGAAAAAGGCTGCCACGCCTACGGCCGTCGCAAAACGGAACGCACCAAAATCATGTTTGAAGCCGGTGGATTATCGTATGTATATTTCTGTTACGGCATGCATCATCTGTTTAATGTTGTTACCGGGAAAAAGGATACGGCACAGGCGGTGCTGATTCGTGCGATACAGCCGACAATCGGTGTGGAGGAAATCTTACGCAGGCGAAAAAAGGAAAAACCGGAGAAAAACCTGTGCAAGGGTCCCGGTAAGGTTTGTCAGGCACTTGGCATAACAAGAGCGCATTATGGTTTGCATTTGACGGATGCTAAGATCTGGATAGAAACAACAACCCTCAAGATAACAGATGAACAGATACAAGCCACACCGCGCATCGGTATTGATTATGCGGAAGAAGACAGACATCTGCTGTGGCGGTTTGTATTGAAAATTTAACATCATTTGATATCTTGTAACCGGGAACTAATTTACCTTTAATTATATTTATACTACAAAATCATCCATGCATACCAGATTTACACCCAAACGATTCTTGCTGTTCATCCTGATTTTTGTTTCATCGCTGAATATCTTCGCGGCGGCCGGCGGCGGCGGTGGCGGTCATTCCGGCGGTGGCAGTGGTGGAGACGGCGGAGACGGCGGAGCTATAATCTACCTTATCTATTGGCTGATACGCCTGATACTGATGTTGCCGTTTCCGATCAATATCATTGTGCTGGCAATTATCATCTTTTTCATTTATAAAGCTTCCAAAAGCTATCAGGCCGTGAGCGGATTGAATTCCATCCCCAATTATAATCCCTCCTCCGGATACAATTCAGCTAATCGGCAGGATAAGGTTGCAGAGGATTTTTTAGCAAAGAACCCCGATTTTGACAAGGAAAACTTTAAAGCAAAAGTACGAACAGCGTTTACGGAAATCCAGCTGGCATGGATGCAGCAGGATTTATCCAAAGTGCGTAAATGGATTTCAGATGGTGTGTACCAGCGTTTCAATACACAGTTCATCATGATGAAACAAATTGAACAGGTGAACCAGATTTCCGATATCCAAATACAGCAGGTGTTTATTGATGAGGTGGAAACAGATGGTGTGTATGATATCGTACATGTAGGCATCCAGTACTCCATGTACGATGGATTTGAATCAAAAAAATATACGCAATTAAATGATGGCGGTCCTTTGCAGGCTCTTGATTTCTGGTCGTTTATAAAAAAATCCGGCGTTAAGGAGAAAGATTTGTACCACACCGTCAATTGTCCTAATTGCGGCGGAAATTTGCCTGAAGACGGTGGCGAAACCGCGAAATGCCCTTATTGTTCCACCATTACCTATCTGGGAGATTACGACTGGATTTTAGCGGAGATCACCCAGCCGGATGATTACTACAATGCAAATGCAAAATATGAAAAGCAGGGAAAATTCTCTAGAAAGATAAGAGAACAGATGGGAGAAAAGCAGGATTTTTCTTTACAATTGCTGGAAGATAAAGCCAGCAACGGCTACATGCAGCTGATGACGGCGCTGGTGCTGAAAAAACCGGAAATCACGAGGCGTTTTGTGTCGGATAAGTTGTATGAGAAAATAGAACAGCAGATAAAATCAGAGCCTGTGTTTGTGTTTAACCGATTATATCTGAATCACGTCACTTCATTTGATTTCTTTACGGAAAACGGAAAAGACAATATTGTGGTGGCCCTGAAGCGTTCTTCTCAGAAAATAAAGAATACCAACAGCAATTCCCCGCAGTTTGATCGCAGCATTTTCGCACAGGATGAAGTGCTGATTATGAGCCGCGATGCAGGAGCAGGTAAGCCATTGGGCTCACTGTATGCACACAGCTGTCCAAATTGCGGTGCTCCGGTAAAAGATACGGTAGACCTGAAATGTACCTATTGCGATGCACAATTGAACAGCACCAAGTATGAATGGATCATCAGCGACTGGATGAGCGCCTCAGAATACACGCAATACAAGCAGGCGGCAGGGGCTACTTTTGTGATTGATAAGAAGGTGGATGATCTCGATGAACTGTTTAAAGTGCGAGATTATGCCCTGAATAATGTATTGATGATGGTAGCTGCAGATGGAAGAATTTCTGAAGAGGAGTTGCAATACGTCAATTCGCTGGCAAAGAAATGGAACTATGATTTAAATAAAATCCAGGGATTCCTTATGCTGGCTAAAATGAATAAACTGGTAGTGCGTATGCCGCAGGATACAAAGCAGAAACAAAAGATCATTGCATTGATGGAAAAGGCGGCAACACTCGACAATACCATTACACCGGAAGAGCAGGCCTTGTTGGAGCAGGTGAAAAACATATGATCCCGCCACGATGTTCGTGACAGGATGTTATGATTGGTTATTTCAGGTCATTTGGATTTGTTTTGCCGTTGTGACAAGTCATGCAGCCCACGGTACCTGATTTTCCGCCGAAATATTTCTTGTTGATGGCGTCGGACATTTTCTGCATCTTGCGTGCGATATTCTTTTCAGGAACGGCATCCGATGCGAAGTCCAGCCTGTCTCCGTTTTTGGCATGACAGTGGTTGCATTTTACTCCTAATGCCGCATTGTAGTTTTTCATTACAGCAATCAGATCATCATGGGATATTTTCTTGGAAAACACCTTCAGGTTAGTGAATTTCTGTTCTTCCTTCTTTTGTTCGGGAGCATCCTTGAAACTCATGATGATGAGAGACACCGCCAAGAGCGACATGACGGCAAATTTCTTTTTGTGTATCAGCATAGTGATTTTTTTTCTAAAGTAGTGATTATATTTTATTTGTGAAGAAAGAATCTGTTTTTTCAGCTGAGAACTTCTCCTGATTATATGCTTGAGATTTGTTTTTAGGAATGGATAAACTTTTCCATTCATTATCAGCCAGCATCTTGGCTAAAAATACCATTTGTCCCACATGATAAGGATAATGCGCCAGTTGCCGGTTGATGGCTTCCATCACCGTATGGCCTTCATTGCGTATGTAGATGATCCTGTTCAGGTCTTCTGTTGTCAGTGGGTTTATGGCATCAAACAAACATTGCCAGCCTTTATTCCAGAAGTCAATCAATTCTTCTTTTGTTTTTATGACAGTTTCAAATTCTGCATCGCGGTTGCGCCACTCTTTTTCACCATCTGTCTTTAAAAAATCCGTCCAACGCGACAACATGTTGCCAGCAAGATGCTGCACGATGATGGCAATGGAGTTGGATTCTTCAGTGGGTTGAAAAAATAATTTTTCTTCTGAAACTTGCTCCATCGCTTCTTCACCCAGTTTTTTATAATAAGCGAATAATTTCTGTGAGGAAGTGAGATGACTGTTTTGCATGACGGATAGTTTAGGATGAAAATTACATAAAAAATGCCATCAAAAGTGATGGCATTTTATTTTCAAAAGATTCAGGTTATTCTACTACCTTAACCTTCATGCGGATATCCTTGTATGGTCTGTCATTCTGGTCTCGGGGTTCCACGATGATCTTGTCGATAACATCCAATCCGGAAACAACCTCACCGAATACGGTATAGTTCATGTCCAGCATCGGTGTGCCGCCTACCTCTTCATAAATTTTCAGCTGTTCCTCTGTCCAGCTGTTTCCTGTTCTGGTAGCCAGTAGTTGCAATTCAGCACG
>DAORIK010000120.1:0-8529 GCA_035438465.1 Chitinophagales bacterium
GTGTCTTCTACGTTTGCTTTTTTGCTGATAGATTCAAAAATAGTTTGAAAGCTTAAGCGGCTGATGAACATACGTTGCATCTGTTGTTTATACATATTGATATCACCACCCATTTCAGGAGCCGTTGTTTCAATGGATTTAGGTTGTACAATAAATGCTGCTCTTTCGCCAGCCACTGCTTTTGACGTTTTACCAACTTCCACACCAAAGGTAGTACCTACTAACTTCGGTTCATTTCCTAAATTCTGTACATATCCGGAAGAAAAGCGAACTCTTGCCGTATCCACCACTATTGCATCTTTTAATTTAGCCGCAATAGCGTTTAAGTCTTTAGTGCCGGTAGCTGCTTTATTTAACTGTTCCGCTAAATCTTTTCCTTTTTTCTCATTACGAACTAATAAAGACACTTCTTCGCGAACATCTTCTGCTTTTGCTAATCCTTTAGGAGTTACCTTGCTAAGTTTAGCAATCATGTATTTATTGTCTGTATCAAAAAACTCTATCACATTTGGTTTTTCCTGCTGGAATGCCCATTGCACCAATTTACGTGCCGATCCGATTTGTGGAATTTCCACCATATTTTGAGTAAGCACTATATTTTTTACAAGATTTTCCGTTTTGGCTGCTTTATCAAACTGTTCAGGTGACTGATTTTTTTGCTGGAAAGCCACTGCATTATCGTAAGCCAATTTTTCCGTTTCATTGCTTGGTATTAATTCTACAGCAAAGTCTGCAAATTTGGTAACCATTTTAGGTGCTTTCGCATCAATTAATAAAATGATATGCAGGCCGTAAGGTGTTTCTACTTTTGCTATTTGATTGGGTGACATTCCACCATAAAAAACTTTATCATTAAATGCTTTTACCATTTGACCGCGTGTGAAGTACCCCAAGTCTCCACCTTTGTCTTTAGAACCTTTGTCCAATGAGTTCTCTGCTGCCACCTGTCCGAATGGTTTTTGTCCGGAGCCAATGAGTCGGATTAAACTATCTGCCAATGCGTTTGCTGCTTTTTTATCTTCGTCCGTTCCTTTGCCTTCTGACAATAAAATATGGGCCGCACGAACTGTATCAGGAGCCATTCTTCTGTCTAAAATTTTAGTAACCATGTAAAAGGAACCTTCTTTATATACATTTGTCAAGGTACCAACCGGCAATGAAAATAAAGTGTCTGCATTGCGTTTGGTTTGCATTACATCTTCTTTAGAATAGTAATCTATAGCAGCTCCCTGCATAGAGTTGCGAGCTATGTATGCTGAATCTTTCGGTAAAGATGCGAGATACTCCGAACGCATCGTATTTATTTTTTGCAGTGCCTGTGCTGTATCTGCCGCAGACGGAATTACATCAAATGCTACGATGTCAACCACCCTGGAAGCTTCCTGTTGAAATCTTGCTTTATTTGCTTTTATATAAGCTGTAATCTCATCATCTGTAACTTTATATTTATCATCCGGCAAAGAAGTATAAGGTACTGCTACAAAAGCTACCTGTGCGCTTCTTCCAGAGTTTATTACTTCTTTTGCCATAAATGTTGGCATATAAAAAGATTGGGTTACCAAAGAAGCATACTTTTGTTTTACAACGTCCTCTTTAATCAGATTTTCTACGTAATCTCTTGTGGCACGTAAACTGGTTTTGTTTTCTTTATCAATCTGGTCAATTCCGGCAACATAAGCTTTTACTTTAGCTTGATCTAATTGTCCTGTTTGTTCATTCACGATATCCGGCTTAACTTCTCTTAATTTCATTAAAAAGCGTTGTGCCAGCGGATGCGGTTGCTGTCCCCACATATATTCACCCATTTCACTAACAGACACATCCAATCCTAAAGAATTATAGGCATTTTTTAACAATCTTCTCGAAGCCATAGTATTCCATACTTCTTCCTGAATTTGTGATTGAATCTGTTCGTTCAGTTGTATGTTTGGATTGATGAGTTTTAACCCTTCTTCATAATTACTGATGCCTTCACTATATTCTTTTGCAGAAATAGTGGAGCCTGCCACTTTGCCGATTGTATTCTTTCCGCCACCGCCGCTGAACAGAGAATTTCTGTCTAATGCTGCTTCCAGGATGAAAATAAATAACGCTGCTGCTATAAACCCTACCAGTATCCACGAGCGTTGTCTGATTTTTCCAATAATTGCCATATTATCTTGATTTTTAAAGAGTGCAAAGGTAAGAAATTAATTTAATAATTAGCTGATTAGTAGGTTTGAAAATAGAATAGTTCTCATTTTTTGAGACAAATCTTATTTAACAGGAAATTTTAGTATTTATTGATTTTCAGCGTCTTCGTTAATTTCAAGTTTAACGGTTTCTATTTTGGTTTCAGAAACGTCTAATATTTTGAAGCTGTATTTTCCAATTTCTATAATTTCATTCTTTTCAGGAATGGATTCATGATGGTCGAGGATGAAGCCGGAAAGTGTGTCATAATCCCCTTCCGGAAGTTCCAGATTATATTCTTCATTAATGCGGTCTATCTCCAGCCTTCCGGATAAAATAAATTCATTTTTTGACAATTGGTTGCCGACCAGTTCGTCTTTATCGTATTCATCATCAATTTCCCCAAAAATCTCTTCTAAAATATCTTCCAATGTAATAACTCCGGCCGTGCCTCCATATTCATTAACTACCCAGGCGATACTCTTATTTTCTTTTATAAACTCATTGAGTAATTTTTGAATATGCATAGTTTCGGGCACTACTTTAATCGGAATCAGGACAGATGCGATAGTATCGGGTTTTTTATGTAAATCAAAATGATGGATGTAACCAACAATTTTATCGATTGCCGTATCAAATACCAAAATACGTGAATGATATGTTTCAATAATTAACTTCTTTAACTCCTCCACAGAATCATTTATGTCAATTGCTGTTATTTCACGGCGTGGCACCATACAATCACGTACACGTAATTTTTTCAGATACAATGCATTTTCAAACAATTCGGTATCTACTTCTTCCTCTGCCTCTCCATCTGTTTGATTATGGTCTTTGATAAATTTTTCCAGATCAACTGACGAAAACTCTATATCATGTTCAGATACTTTTATGCCGAAAATTTTAAAAATCAAGGAAGATAGTGCCGTAATTAAAAGCACTCCCGGTGTTAGCAACCAGTGTATAATTCTGAATGGCAATGCCATTATCGGCAAAATTGTATCTGCGAAAACCTTAAATAATACTTTTGGTATAAACTCCCCTAAAAATAATACGATAGATGTAGAAATTACCGTTTGTGTAACTAAAACCAATAATTTTGGATTCTGAAAATATTGCTCATAAAGCGGTTCCAGCAGAGGTTCTAAAAGTGATGCTGTTAAGATACCAAATGCAATCAACGCTATATTATTTCCCAATAGTGTGGTAACAATAAATTTGGATGGATTTTTTATGTAGTCATTTAGTATTTTTCCTGATAACGAGCCCCGCTGAAAACTCAATTCTATTTTTAATTTATTGGCAGACAGAAATGCAATCTCAATTCCCGAAAACAAGGCGGAGAACAACAGTGTGAGTAGTATTAAAAAAATAGTGGTACTCATGGTTATGTAAAGATAGAAAAATACAATCTACTCGTACACTTTACGTTGTATGATTTTTGTTTCTGTAATGAACTACAAATCCAATGCTGACAAATAAAATCAGGTATAAGAACCAATCTTTACCCTGAAAAAAACCATAGCGGTACGTTCTGATAACAAGAATGATGGCAGTAACGATTGTAAGTAATGACCAGCGAAGCATAATATATTGATTTATTATTTAAAGCCTTTTGTGTCATCTACCGCAACAATTCCAGTTACCCGGCGGATGGTATAATTGGAAAAATCTTCGTTCGCATCAAAACCCACACCGTAAATAATATTATCCGGGGTTTTTATTTTTATCGGTTGATCTGTAAATACTTTTTTATCCCGCATATTCCAGATAAGCGATTTTGTTTCGAGGATTTCGTAGCGTGCATTTTCCATATATACATTCCCGGAAACTTTAATGGTTTGTTCAGCATCGTTATTTTCCGCGTAATCTGCTTTTAGTACAGAAATTAAATTTAATTGTTCGAAAAAACGAACCAGCAAACCATCCGGAAATTCTAATTTATTTTGTGATTTGGTATATCGTTTTATCGTTTTACCAGTAACAATTGCCCGAGCGTATTCACCTTCTTTGTAAGTAAATCTTACACTGTCTGCCAATTCAACATCGGCATCCTTTTCGTTAAACATGGCTTTTACTTTTGCCATATCATTTTCCTGGCAACTTGTGAGAATAAAGAATAAAGAATAAAGAATAAAGAATAAAGATAATTTTGTATCAAAAAAAGTCTTGATTCTTTGTTCCTGGTTCCTGATTTTTTTTTTCATTATTTCTTATAAATCCAGTCTGCCGGATTAAGTTTTGCTGCTCCTTTCCATACTTCGAGGTGTACTTCCGTCATGTTATCTTCATCTGTATAGGCCGCTCCGATTACTTGTTTCGTCGAAATTTTCTGTCCTTTTGATACATTAACGGAGGCAAGCTTTGAGTATACGGTAAAGTACTCACCATGACTGATAATTACCGCATTTTTAAATGTCGGGTTATTCAAAATTCCTACCACTTTCCCTTCAAAGAGGCAGCGCACGCTACTGTTAGCATCTGTTCGGATATCAATACCGTTATTTTCAAACGATACATTGTTTAATTCTGGATGGTTGTATCTTCCAAATCCTTTGCTGATAAATCCTTTTTCTACCGGCCATGGTAATTTGCCTTTATTGCCGTAAAAATTAGACGATAATAAATCATACTCCGGTGTATTGCCTAATTTTACAGGCGTTTCTACTTTTTTATTTACGGTCTCTATATCTGTTTTGGATGGTTCTTTTCCCTCTTCTTTTGCCTTTTTAATAGCTTCTTCCGCTGCTTTCTTTTTGGCAGCTTCTGCAGCAGATAATTTTGCTGCCGCTTCTTTTTGTTTTTTCTCTTCCGCTATACGTGCCAGTTCTATTTCCTTTTTAATGATAGCTTCAATCTGCGCATCTAACTTGGCTGCTTCCGTTTGCTTTTTTGTGATTTTGGTTTGAAGTTCTTTTTCTTTTTGTTTCAGCGACTGAACTACCACATTTTTTTGCGTCACAGTTTTGCTCAATTGTACTTTTTCTTTCACCTGGCCGTTCAATAATTGTTCTTTTGTTTTTTTCTTAGCATCTATATTGGCAATCTGTACGCTGATGTCAGTTTTCTTTTCTATAATTTGTGTGGCTTGCTGTTGACGGAATGTTGCATATTTTCTTAAATAATTTACCCGACGCAATGCTTCGGAAAAAGAATTGGCATTCACCACAAATAACAGTTTATCAGCGAACCGTTGGTTTTTATAAATACGCACAATTGCATCTGCATATTCTTTTTTCAGGGTGTTCAGTTGTTTCTCCTTCTGTTTTAAGGAATCAACATTTTGATTTATTTTAGCAGTGTATAATCCAATTTCACCTTCTACTTCTCTGATTAATTTCTGGCGCAGTTCAATTTGCTTAGACAAAGCTTGTAAATCCGCCAATGTAGCATCTTTCGATGCTTTTGTTTTAGTGAGCAATTTTTGTGTAAATTCAATCTCATCCAGTAATTTTTTCTTCTTTGCCTCCAGAGTAGCTTTTTTATCCTGAGAAAATGCAGAGAATGAAATCAATATGGACAGGAATAGCAAGATTGAAAACTTCAACGGGTTATTTTGCTCACTAAACAGTTGCGATAATGTATTTGCTATTTTGTTTTTATTTTTCAATCTTATAATTGGGATTTATAGAAAACGGATATTCTAAATTTTGTTTTATTTCTATATTCTGAAATTTCGCCACCATTTCAAACGTTTCTTTGTCATTTTTCATTTTCAGCACTCTGTCCATTGCAAACGGCTTGCCGGATTGTATCTGATAATTTGCGTAAGAAGATTCTAATGTTTGTGCATACTTTTTATCTGTAACAAAAATATTGCTGATGTTTTTTGAATCCTTCTCAAAAAGTATGCTTGTTAGGAAACGAATACCGTCAGAAGTTATTGTATAGTTGGTAGCATTATTCGCGTATTTTGATTTGGTAGAATCTGTAAAAATTAATTGCCCTAACAACAGATTCTCTATATCTGTAAAAGATAAATCTACCAATGTTTTTTGTTTGATGTATGACAATGGTTTTAAGGTATATGTGTTGTTTATTTTATCCATTATTTTGATACTGTCTTTTGTAATTAAGACACGTGCTCCTTCGATGCCAATAATAGACATTGATAACCATATTTTTTCGCCTTTTTTCCAACGAATGTTAGTAGTAAAACTCTGATTCAGGCTAGGAGAAGAAACTTTTGTTTTAAGTTTTGCACTCAATTCTTTAAATGGCAATTGGTTATTCTTAACATGCTTCAGCAATGCCTGTACATTCCCGTCAACAGATGGCTGTACAATAAGCGGCTTAACAGGCGTAACGGCTGTTGTATCCGTTTTGACGACCGTTTTAGAGTGACGACAGCTTACCAACAAGCCTACAGTAAAAAAAATAAAACAGAATATACGATTAACCAACGGATGCTGCATTTTACGGTGTTTATATATTATACAGATTACTTTGAAAAGATGTCAAAGTGTAACCTTTACGAAACAAATTTTTGTGTAGTCTGTGGTTTAATTGATTTTTCGGTTTTTTATTTTACTCTCCAGTGCTGCTTTGTCGCCGCCTTTTTCCAATGCTTTTTCCCACTGTTCGATAGCCTTATCTGTTTGACCGAGCTTATATAAAATATCGCCGTAGTGTATAAGTAATTCCGCGCGCTCCTGTGCATCCGGCAAAGCCATTGCCTGTTCCATCCACTCTAAGGCTTCTTTGTAGTTTTTCATTTTAAACATAATCCATGCATAAGTATCAATAAATGCTGAATTATTATCTACGAGCAGATTTGATTTTTTGCTCATTCTCTCTGCTTTTTCCAGTTTGTTATCTCTTTCTGAAAGATAATAGGCATAATTGTTTAGCACAGTTGCGTTGTTCGGATCTATTTCCAAAGCTGCTTCATAAGAACTGTCAGAGCGTTCAAAATCCTTTAATTCAAAGGACACATCGCCCAATGAAATCAGCATTTGCAGTTTCAGCTGTGGCGTAAACAAAGCAACATCATCTTTACTATTTCGCTGTACTTCAAATGCTTTTAATAAAACATCTGATGCTTGTTTATTATTCTTTTTCTGCTGATTTGCTATTGCATTGTAAAAATAACCAAAGGGGTCATTCGGATTTTTTTCGATTCCTTTTTTAGAATATTCAATTAAATGATCATAGTCCTCGAGTTCTGCATCCAAAATATACAACTGAATCCAAACCGTTGCAGGAACATCCGTCATGGTTATAGATTTCACATATTCTGTCTGCGCTTCTTTTTTCTTATTAATATTATACAATACATCGGCACGAGCTGTTGTTGCCTTTACATCATTTGGATGCGTAGCCACCAGTAAATCAGCCATTTTCATTACCTCATCACGCATGGAGGAATCTTTCGCCAGTTTTTCTATATATGGAATGAACGTCAGAATTTTAGAATCTATATCAATATTCTTATTGTTAAACACTTTCTGTATAAATTCTTCCTGTTTTTTAGCATCCCCTTTTTTACGGTATGCTTCTGCTATGGACAGAAGTGCTTCCGCATTATTTGCATCTTTTTCTAAAATTCGATTATATGTCTGTATGGCTTTGTCATACATTTTATTTGATTGATATACTTCACCAATCAAACCGATATAACGCGTTTCTGAAGGATATAATTTTACAAGTTTTTCAATATCATTCACACTTTCTTCAATCTTACCAAGCTTAATGAACAAGGGCTGTTTCTGAAAAATCAATTCTTCCTGAATTCCTGTTTTTTGTTCCAGTTGATTATATACTTCTATTGCTTCTTTGTATTTCCCTGCTTTTGAGAGCATATAAGCCCAGTCGTAGTAATAGTCGTATTCTTTCGGTTTTAATTTAATAAGTGCATCGTACACCTTTGCTGCTCCTTCAAAATCCTGTTTTTCCCCTTTTGCTTCTGCCAGATACTGATAATAGTATTCATTGTCAGGATTTAATTTAACGGCAGTTTGCGCAAACTCAATCGCCTTGTCCATATTGCCGGACTCAAACGCAATTTTTGCCAGTTCGTAATACGCAGCGTGGTTTTTCGGATTGCGTCTGACAACCTCATTAAATTTAGTAACAGCTTCTTGTGAATTGCCTAGAATGTATGCCTGCATTCCGGCAATAAAAATTGCCTGTTCTTCTACGTCCTTTTTAGTAATGCCCGTTGAATTAGAAGCAGTTGAATTATCGGGTTTGCCTTTCTTATCTTTTTTTGCAAAAGAAGTTAATGTTGTTGCTGTAAGCAGTACAAAAAGAAGTAAGAATTGGTTTATGATGGTTCTATTTTTCAAACTATTACGTTTATTGAATGAGTCGCAAGTATTGTTCCTATATTTCTAAGATAACGAATTTAACACTTTC
>DAORIK010000121.1:0-8518 GCA_035438465.1 Chitinophagales bacterium
AGGATTTTTTTAAGTAAAAATTTAGACCATCTACCATGAACCATAAAGCAGGATATGTCAATATTTTAGGTAAACCCAACGTGGGAAAATCTACCTTAATGAATGCACTCGTTGGCGAGCGCGTCTCCATTATTACTTCAAAAGCACAAACCACCCGACACAGAATACTTGGCATTGTGAATGGTGATAATTTTCAGATGATTTTTTCCGATTTGCCGGGTATCATTAAACCTGCCTACAAGATGCAGGAATCTATGATGGACTTTGTACGTACCTCACTCGAAGATGCGGATACCTTTATTTATATGGTGCAAATAGGCGATAAGCCGGAAAAACAGCCGGAAGAATATGAGAAGATTAAAAAGATGAAAGTGCCGGTAGTGCTTTTACTGAATAAAATGGATATTGCCGAGCATGAAGAAGTGGAGCAGGAGCGTTTGCTATGGGCTTCTGATTTTCCAAAAGCAAAAGTGATGCCCTTTTCTGCTAAGTTTAACTGGAATCTCGAAACATTAATGAATGATTTGGTGGAATATATGCCGGAAAGTGAACCGTATTTTGGAAAAGACGACTGGACCGACCGCCCTGAACGCTTTTTTGTAACGGAAGTCATACGCGAAAAAATATTACTAAACTACAAACAGGAAATACCGTATAGCTGTGAAGTGGTCTGCTCTTATTTTATGGAAGACGGCGATATTATAAAGATTTCCGTAGATATTTATGTGGAACGGGAGAGTCAGAAACCAATCTTAATCGGTAAAAACGGCGAAATGCTCAAGAAAGTAGGCACGCAAGCCAGATTAGACTTAGAAAAATTCTTCGGTAAAAAAGTATTTTTGGAAACACATGTGCGCGTTTCCGAAAATTGGCGCAATAATGAAAGTATGTTGCGAAAGTTCGGGTATAGGGATTATTGAAATCTACGTCATTGCGAGCGTAATGAAATGAAGCGTGGCAATCTGGTGCATTATATAAATTAGATTTTTATTGAACAGATCGCTTCGTGCCTCGCGATGACGTATCTAGAATGTAACTGTATGGTTAACTTATCTATACAACTGTGGTCTGTCGACTTCAGACGGTGGACATTCCCAGCAAAATGCGTACCTTTGCGGGTCAAAGAAGAATAGGCAAATTTATATTAAAGCTTATAACTCATCATTCATAACTCATAACTTATCATTCACCGTGTCTTATACAGTTGCCATTATAGGTCGTCCGAACGTGGGAAAATCCACCTTGTTTAATCGTTTATTAGAAGAAAGAAAAGCTATTACCGATGATTTCAGCGGCGTTACCCGCGACCGCCAATATGGTATTACAGAGTGGAATGGTAAAACATTTAATGTGATTGACACCGGCGGTTTTGTATTGCATTCCGAAGATGTGTTTGAAAAGGCTATTCGCGGACAAGTAAGGCTGGCAATAGAGGAATCTGATTTGATGATTTTTATGGTGGATGTAACCACCGGAATTACCGATTTGGATGAATCTTTAGCACAGGAATTACGTAAAACCAAAAAGCCGGTAGTAATTTGCGTCAATAAAGTTGACAATACAGAGCGTTCATACGCAGCTAATGAATTTTATGGATTAGGTTTTGAAAACCTGTTTTCTGTTTCCTGTATGAGTGGAAGCGGTACCGGCGAAATTCTGGATTTTATTACGGAACAAATTCCGGATGATATTGAAAATGCGGTGGATATTTATGCGGAGCTGCCAAAGATTACTATCGTTGGTCAGCCCAATGTTGGAAAGTCCACTTTACTGAATGCATTGATAGGTGAGGAAAGGAATATTGTAACAGATATTGCAGGCACCACCAGAGATTCCATTCACACACATTATAACTTATATGGCAAAGAATTCCTGCTGGTAGATACTGCCGGGATTCGTAAAAAAAATAAAGTACACGAAGACCTGGAATTTTATTCGGTGATTCGTGCGGTGAAAGCAATTGAAGAATCAGATGTTTGCATACTAATGCTCGATGCAACTGTAGGCATAGAGTTACAGGATTTAAAGATATTCAGCATCATTGAGCAGCGCAAAAAGGGAATTGTTATTCTGGTGAATAAATGGGATGCGATTGAAAAAGATTCTAAAACTATTTTAGAATTTGAGAAGAGGATAAAAGATAAAATTGCACCGTTTACGGATATTCCGATTGTATTTGTCTCTGCGTTGGAAAAACAACGTATTTATCAGGCGATAGACAAAGTAATAGAAGTGTATAATAACAAACAAATAAAAGTTCCGACACACAAACTGAACGAGATTATGCTCGCGGAAATCGAAAAATACGGCCCACCGGCTTACCGCGGTGAGTATATCAAAATAAAATATGTACAACAGTTACCAAGTCACACACCATCATTTGCGTTTTTCTGTAATCATCCTGATTTTATTCGCGAGCCGTATAAAAATTATCTGGAAAACAGAATGCGTGAACACTTCCCTTTGACAGGTGTACCCATCAATATTTTCTTCAGAAAAAAATAGTGAGGTTAGACAGAATTTTAATGGTTAACTATTTTGGTCAATTCTACAGTCCAGCCTAAGTTCATATAAGTAATTAAAGGACAAGCAGCATCATTTATATATCGAATAGTGTACTCAGCAGATTTATTTGTATCTTTTCCTTTTATCTCTTTCAGTTCGATATCTCCGGAATCTGTTTTATAGGTCGGTTTATTATCAGTATCAGAAAACGGAATAGTGTATTCATCATTTGCATCTAATTGAATCCATGCAGTTTTTGGTTTTATGGCTGCACCATTATTTGCAGCTATAGCTTCTATTCCGGATAAAACTGTTTTATTTATTGCATAATAAATATAACCGGATACAAAAACACTTACCCTGTCATTCAATACAACATCCTTCCCTGAAAAATAATTATACATGGTTTGTGCCGTATTCAATGCCTGCGGCAACATCTCTACTCTTGCCTTTATCGGTGCGCTGTTTCTTAAATCGTAATCAAAGATGATTCCTTTTCCCATATCCAGCGATACAATTTTTACAATAAACGGATATGAATTACTGCCATTGTTCACCATGTAATGTAACTCAGTTCCTGCTTTTATATATTCCGTTGGCTTTATAGTCTTTTCAGTAGCGAACAAAGTTGTTATACAAAAAAATAAGATGATGAATGGTGTCGTGTTTTTCATACAGAATTTTTTATTAAAAATAAAGATTAACAATGAGAATGTAAATACCTGTTTCTCTAAAAAACGCACATTGCTGAATACCATATATGGTACTGCTAAATTAAAGAAAATCTTATTTCTTTAATTCCAACATTGCGCGTTGTATCATCTTATCATCTTTTACCACCACCTGATAAAAACCGTCTGTTTTCCACCCTTGTCTTGCTAAGAATGCTTTTAAACGAACACTTAAATATGGTTTTGACTTTTCAGTGTAGATTGCCGTTGCTTTGTTTACACCATGATCAAAGCAATATTTAGTAAACTGTGAATATAAGTTATTGTCCACAATGAAATTTGTATTGAACTGTTCTATCGAATTATATTTTGAAAACAAATTTTTATTAGCTGAAAAATAGTTATAAGCAAACTCCTGAACTAAACTCATCCCGAATACTTCATTCACAAACGGGTTGTACATACTGGTGTCCATAGGTATATACACATCCGGTGTGATACCGCCACCTCCGTAAACAGTTCTGCCTTTTATCAGTGTTTTGTAAATTGTCTTTTTATCTTGTTTTATACTATCCTGATTAAAAACTTCACCATCTTTATATCGTTTGCTGATGTCTCCGTAATAATCTTCCACATTGTCTTCATAAGGACGTTGTATGCTTCTGCCGCTGGGCGTGTAATATTTGGCAATTGTTAAACGAACGGAGCTTCCGTCGCCCACTTCATATTCCTGCTGTACCAATCCTTTTCCAAAAGAACGACGACCGATAATCACACCTCTGTCCCAATCTTGTACGGCACCGCTCACAATCTCGCTGGCAGAAGCAGAGCCTTCATCAATCAGTACGGCTAATTTTCCTGTTTCAAATAAACCGGCTGTTCTGGCTTTGTCGTATGTTTTCGGCATGGTTCTGCCTTCTGTGTATACAATCGTCTTGTTGCCGTCCAAAAATTCGTCAGCAATTGCAGTTGCCTGATCCATAAATCCACCCGGGTTTTGGCGTAAATCTAAAACCAAGCGTTGCATTCCTTTTTTAGTCAGCGCATCGAGTTTATCATAAAATTCTTCATAAGTGGTTTTAGAAAAACGATTGATTTTTATATAACCTGTTTGATTGTCCAACATGAATCCGGCATCCACACTGTACAATGGGATTTTGTCCCTTTTGATGGTATAGGTAATTAATTTTCTGGTTCCGCTTTTCAGCATCGTTACTTTTACTTTACTGTCTTTTGGGCCTTTTAGTTTTTTCATCACCATTTCATTGGTGATTTTGGTACCGGCTACCACCGTATCATTTATCCGGATGATTTTATCACCGGCAGAAATGCCTGCCTGTTCGGACGGACCGCCACTAATAGGGGTTACTACTTGTATGGTATCTTTTTGTATAGAAAATTCGATGCCGATTCCTTCAAAATTTCCTTCCATAATTTCAGCCTCATGCTTCATTTCCATGGGTGGAAGGTAAACACTATGCGGGTCTAGGTTTTCCAGCATTTTTGCAATGGCATTGTCGTATAATTTCTGTGCATCTACCGTATCTACATATTTAGCATCAATTAAGCGTAAAATATAATCCAGTTTGGACCCACTTTCTGAAGAATAGAAAGATTTACTTTTTGCAGCATTCCTCGACTGAATTTTATATCCTAAGAAGATTCCGGATGCCAAAATAACGGCAAAAATAAATGGATAGAAAGCCTTATTCATGTTCATGGCGCAAAGGTAAAGTTTTCTGTTCTAAATTAACCTTAAATATGCTTAACGTTAATTGCAATAATTAGTTTATGTAATTATAATAACCCAATTCTGTTCGTGTAAAATATTTCGTTTTTATTACGCATAATTTCCCTAATATTGTAGCATAAATAATAAAACAGACAGTTATGAAATTTTTTGTGGATACCGCCAATTTAGAACAGATAAGAGAAGCCGCTGATTTAGGAATCTTAGACGGTTGTACAACCAATCCATCGTTGATGGCAAAGGAAGGCATTACAGGTGAAAAAAATGTCTGGAATCATTACAAAAAAATATGTGAAATAGTGGATGGTGATGTGAGTGCGGAAGTTATTTCAACTGAATATAAAGGGATGCTGGATGAAGGCAAAAAATTGGCAAAACTGCATAAGAACATAGTGGTGAAAGTGCCCATGACACGGGAAGGAGTGAAGGCAATTAAATATTTTTCAGACCATGGAATCAAAACAAATTGTACGTTGGTATTTTCCGCCGGACAGGCAATTTTAGCTGCTAAAGCGGGTGCCACGTATTTAAGTCCATTTGTCGGAAGATTAGATGATATCAATGTTGATGGTATGGATTTAATTCATCAGATAAGACATATCTACGATAACTATCAGTTTAAAACACAGATACTTGCTGCCTCGGTACGCAGTGCTTTGCATATTGTAAAGTGTGCGGAAGCAGGTGCAGACGTAGTTACGTGTCCGTTAAATTCTATTACAGGTTTGTTTTATCATCCATTGACAGATAAAGGCTTGGCGCAGTTTTTAGCAGACCATGCGAAGGCAAACAAAAAATAATTTATCAAACGCAAGATTTTTGATATGAGGTTTTTAAAAGTTATTATATCACTTTTTCTTTCCGTATTATTTATTACGTCTTGTGATTTTAGCGGTAAAGATGCTTATAACGAAGGGTATAAGGCAGGATATACTGTTGGGTTCAATGCTGCCTTAGAAAAACAAAAACAACTCTCTAAAAAAGAAGATACTGTTCCTGCAGCTATTCCTAAATTTAATCCCGGAACAACTGATGAAACCAGTAATATAACTTCAGGCTATGTACCTCAAAAAGCATACCTAGTACTTAGTTTTATCAGAGAGAAGAATAAAGCACCGGACGGCTATGTAGGCGGCAGGCAATTTGGAAATTATGAAGGGCATTTACCGGAACGCGATGCCGCGGGTAATAAAATTAGTTACCGAGAATGGGATATACAGCCGAAAGTAGAGGGGCAGAACCGGGGAGCACAGCGTTTAGTGACAGGCAGCGATGGCAGTGCCTGGTACACGCCGGACCATTATAATTCTTTTACAGAAATATCCTCAAAATTAAAAAAATAAAAATATCAGATATTCTGAGTGCACCTATAAAAAATACAATTAACACACAAAATAAAGTCAAAATAAATGCAGACGTTTAAAAATAACATTGTTGTGAACGGTATTTTTCTGGCGTTTATTGACGGACAAAAATGCGCGGTTTTATCACATTTTTATGAAGAAATCGCAAAAGCCTTGAATTTTCCGGATTATTTCACCCACAATTTTGATTCTTTGGATGAATGCATGAATGACTTATCTTGGATAGATTCTATTGAGATTCACCTGCTCATTTTTAATTATGAAGATTTACTCTTTGAAGAGAAATACAATCTGGAAGTAATTAACAACATCTTCGCCAATGCGATGAGTGAACTGGAAGTTAGAGGTAAACATTTTACCGTTCTTACACAGGAATCATAACCACTTACTGAATTCTTCTCTTAATTTAGCAGTCCAGGGGGTTGACTTACCCGTTTGCGGATTAGTGGCAACAATGATGCCTTCTCCGTGCGCTACAATTTCATTATTGCTGCGAACAACATGATGCACCGTCAGGCTGGAATTACCAACTTTTTTAATTCCGACAGCAATTTCAATTTCAGCAGGATGTCTTACTTCCTTAATATAATTACATTCCAGTTTTCCTACCACTATTCTGATATTTTCATCGAAATAGATTTGCCATAAATTTGTCTTGTTGAAAAATTCCACACGTCCTGTTTCAAAGTAACGGAAATAGGTAACGTTGTTAATATGCTGAAATGCATCCATCTCACCCCACAGAACCTGCTGTCTTATTGGAAACGGAAATTTTATAGTTTCTAAAAAATCTGATGTTATCATAATTATTTTTTTTTTACCACATAAATACATAGTTTTTTTATAGCATTTCAGGTTGTAGTAAATTATCGTGAAGCTTAAGTTACAGATAGTATCTCGTCTAAGGCGAGACAACTCTGTTTTTCTATCACTCCTTTTTTTACTAATAAAGTTATGTATCTATGTGATTAATCTTTAGTTGACACAAAATAAAAAAGTCTCGTCTAAGACGAGACTTTTAGTATATGATTAAACTTTTATTTTTTCTTTGCTGTGCTGCTCTTTCCTGTTGCTGACTCTGAATAATTATGATGGTCTTTATCCAAATCATACATAATAGGAGAGGCAATAAATACGGAAGAATAACATCCTACGACCACACCAATTAACATGGCAAAGGAGAATGCTCTCAATACCGGTCCACCGAAGATAAATAAAATAAGAACGGTAATGAATACAGTAAATGCGGTATTAAATGTACGTGATAAGGTAGAGTTTATCGCCGCATTCATCGTGTCTTTCATATCTGCATTTGGTCTGTCTTTCAGGTACTCTCTTAATCTGTCGAAGATAATTACCGTATCGTTGATAGAATAACCGATAATAGTTAATATAGCTGCTATAAATACCTGATCTACTTCTAATGCAAATGGTAAGATGCCATGGAAAATGGAGAATACTGCAAGCACTACAAATGCGTCGTGGCCGGTTGCGGCAATTGCTCCGAAAGAATATCCTTTCTTTCTAAACCGGATTAATATATAAATAAAAATTCCTACCAGTGAAGCTATAGTTGCCCAAGTGGAACTACGTTTGAAGTCACCGGTAATAGTAGGATCCACTTTTGTAAAGCTCATTAAATTCACGCGTTTGAAGTTTTCAAACGAAGTATTTGGTAAATATTTATTTAATCCTTTATAAACAGCCTGCTCCACTTGTGCATCAATTTCTTTTCCGGTATTTTTTATCAAATAGGAGGTGGTAATTTTAACCTGATTGTCCGAACCGAATTGTTTTACTATAGTTCCGCTACCTAAAACTGCATTCAGGTCATCTCTTACTTTATCGGTTTGAACAGATTTTTCAAAACGCACTTTGTATTCACGACCACCTTTAAAATCAATTCCTAATTCAAACCCTCTTGTTGCAAAAGAAACAATACCGGCAATAATGATAAGTGTTGAAATTGCATACGTTATTTTTCTTTTTCCGATAAAGTCAAAATTAATTCCTTGTAAGAAATTTTTTGTAAACGGAGTTAAATACTGTAGCTCTTTTCCTTTTTCGCTTCGGTAGTCAACAATCATCTTAGTTAATAAAACAGCGGTAAATAAGGTAGTTAAAATACCGATGATTAAGGTAACGGCAAATCCTTTTACAGGACCGATACCAATTACAGCCAAAATAACTGCGGTTAGGAGAGTAGTGATATTCCCGTCTAAGATAGC
>DAORIK010000122.1:0-8464 GCA_035438465.1 Chitinophagales bacterium
TGCATTGCCTTTCTTACCAATAGATAAAACAAGAATTATCACATCCACTGAAGCACTGTCCTTAAAAGAATTACCAAAATCAATGGTGATTATCGGTGGCGGCGTTATTGGATTGGAATTAGGTTCTGTATATCAGCGTTTAGGCACACAGGTTTCCGTGATAGAATTCATGGATAAAATCATTCCGACGATGGATGACGATATGGGCAAAGAATTGCAGCGCAGCCTGAAAAAATTAGGTATGAAATTTTATTTATCACACAAAGTGGCAGGTGCTGTAAACAATGGCGATTCAGTTACCGTAACCGCTTTAGATAAAAAAGAACAGGAAATAAAAATCGATGCAGATTATTGTCTGGTGGCGATTGGCAGAAAACCATACACCGATAATTTAGGATTGGAAAATATTGGCATCATGCTGAACGAGCGCAAACAAATTCCGGTGGATGCGCATTTGCAAACTGCTGTGGAAGGAATCTACGCTATTGGCGATGTGATACAAGGTGCGATGCTGGCACACAAGGCAGAAGAAGAGGGTGTGTTTGTAGCGGAAGTGATTGCAGGACAAAAACCACACATCAATTACAATTTAATACCGGGAGTGGTGTATACCTGGCCTGAGGTTGCTGCGGTTGGACAAACTGAAAATCAACTGAAAGAAAAAGGTATTGCGTATAAAGCGGGGACCTTTCCGTTTCGTGCTTTAGGCAGAGCACGTGCCAGCATGGATATTGACGGTTTGGCAAAAGTTTTAGCAGATGCAAATACAGACGAAATTTTAGGCGTACATATCATTGGTGCACGTGCCGCAGATATAATTGCGGAAGCAGTCGTGGCGATGGAATTCCGTGCAAGTGCAGAAGACATTGGAAGAATTTCACACGCACATCCAACCTATACAGAAGCGCTGAAAGAAGCCGCGCTCGCTGCGACAGAGAACAGGTCGATTCATTCGTAAGAAGACTGTAAATGAATTACCTGAACAAACAACCTAAACCAACTATCGACCATCATAAGCTGATTGATTTATTGCAAATGGCCTATTCTGCAGAGCGTGCAGCTGCATTTGCGTATCAGGGTCATTCCGGTTCGGTGAAAAATGCAGATGAGAAATCAGCCATCAAACAAATTGAAATTGATGAATGGAACCACCGCGCAGAAGTGCTGAAGATTATGCAAGCATACAGCATTTCTGTTTCCACATACTATGAAATCAAATTCTACATTATCGGAAAAATAATTTCCTTTTCCTGTTATATTATAGGCTGGTTTATGCCTTACTATTTTGCAGGCAGATTGGAAAGCGGCAATGTCTGTGAATATTTTAGAATGATGCATTATTTTCATGAACTCGGCATCACGGAACATAATCAGATTTTGTATGAAATGGGCATCAAAGAAAAAGAACACGAAGTGTATTTCATTGAAAAACTGAAAAACAAAAAGTGGCTCTCGTATTTTGAAAAAATATTCGGCTGGGGTTCGCACAAAAGTTTTAACGATGTAGATTTAGACAAAAAATATCCTGTGGAAGAATCCGGCAAGTACTGTAATAGATAATCATATTATTTTTTTAGACAAATACTCATTCATAACTGCCGAATACTAAATTGTATTGATTTATTGAATAAAAATCCTAAACTTTATTAAAAATAAAAAAATATGAAACGCTCAATCATTATTTTATCTTGTTTAATATTTGCAATAGCCTGTAAACAAAATGAAGGACCACAACCTGACAGATATTTATCTACCATTAATTTTACAAATGGAACTTCTTTTAATGTTACCTACCAATTATTCTATACCACCGATAAAAAGTTAGAACGTATCAGCTTTAAAGGCACTTCGAGTTCAATCCCAATCAACAATCATTACTTTCTGCAATACAAAGCAGGAAAATTAGACAGTATTATTCGTTACGACAGTATTGCAAATACACGCCTTGGAGCTGTTGGCGCAACATGGACAGGCGATAGAATGTCGTTTTTCTGGACTAGCACCTATACTTATGATGCACAAGGCAGAATCACTAATACATCCGCGGCATCTGGAAATGTATATAGAACAGTTTTCCTGAGCGATTCTACTTTAAATTATGTTGACCCACCCGGCATAGATCCAGAGTATTTATCTTGGGTTACATACAGAGTTGCTAGTATAAAAAATCCATTCTTGATAAAAGGTAACGAAAGTTTATTCCCTATCAATAACTACGTCTTTAACTTTATTAATCATACCTGTAAAGACGGTGGTTTTGATTTGGCAGAAAGTAAAAGTACGCTTTATAAACCCGACGGCAGTATTCATTATATAACTACTAATTCGTATACGGGCAATCTTAGTAACTATCCGACGAAGCAAACCATTACCTACTCTACTTCTTCAGAGGTAAGGACTTTGCAATTTACCTATGAGTAGTTTTTTATATTGCAAATATTCAATGATTAAACTCCAAACTGAGTCAAATGGTGATTGAGATGTTTGTACATCATATTATTCCATTCGATTGGCGTTAGTTCATCAAATGAAACGGATTTTTTGCCATAAAAGAAAGATTCTCCTTTTTCCACTACTTTATTAATATAATTAATCAGACGTGCTTTTTCTTTTTCAAATTCTTTGGCATCGGCAATGATAAAAGCCGGTCCGGTTCTTTCGTTGTGTTTATAAGGCGTTTCGCTTACTACTGCATTTTTTACAAAGGCTTTGAGCATAAGTTTCATCAGAAAATTCGGTTTGTCATTGCGTTCGTCAAAAATATATTCATACGTCACACAGCAGTGCGCCAGCATGCGAGCCACGTCCATTTTACCCCATGTGGGTTGCGTTTCGGGTGTCAGCTTATTGATTCTGCTGATGATATCATCCGCTACTGATTTGTCGTATAAACTTGGTAAGGCCATATAAAAAAAATTAAAAATTCTAATTACTAAAATTTAAATACTAAAATACTATTCTACAACTCACCTGTGCGTAAACTCGTATTCGCATTCTTTTGATATCCTATTGATATTACTCTTACATCACGCCCATTTGCAGAAACACTTACACGCATCCATCCATAATATTTCAGGTGTGGCAATACATCTGAGAATGCTCTGAATACAATATATTTATCATCCAGCCCAGCGAGATTTCCTTTGTTTGCAGCAGGAAATAATACATAATCCAAAGAAAAGATTCCATCATCTGAGTCACCACTCCATGTTCCTGCAAGCGTGGAATCTATTTTGATGCCTGAATTAAAACTTTTAATAAATCCGTTGGCATCTAACAATACATCACCAACATTATTATTGAAGTGTAAATAAATACCATGAGACGCAGCCGGATCGTACCAGTATATATCAATATCAAAACTACAATCTACATTGGTAAAATTATAGGTATAAATTTGTTCAAATCCCGGACCTGAAGCAGGATAAAAACTTTTAAGTGTGGTATCGATTTGTACGGATATTACATCAGGATTATCGTTTGTAGGATCTTGTTCATTCTTACAAGAAGTAATAATACTTATTAATAAAATGCTGCATATTATTAAAAGTAATTTCCTCATAAATCCAATTTAAAAATAATTATTTATCTGAAATCCGAATTGATTTCTTCTAACAATTCATTGCCGGGGCATAACACACTTTCATCTAATTGATTTAATGGCATATCCGTTGTGTTCAACAATGCATGCAAATCTTTTGTTTCTGTATTGATATACAATAAACCCGTCAGAATTTCATTATGGATATGTGATTTTTGTAATGCATTTATGACCGATAATTTATCATCCGGATTCCACGCCTGTGATAACTTATGCAAACGCAACCAAGAACCATCGTGCATCTTCACCATTTTGGTTTCATCATCCTCATACGATGTGGTTATTTCCTCCATTGGCGGCACATAATCAACCGTTCCTGTTGCCTCCACGTGTTCCCGCACATAATCATATGATTTGGTAGAACCAACATTATTGTTGAAGGTAACACAAGGCGATAACACATTAATTAATGCAAAACCGGGATGTGACATAGCTGCCTGTATTAAAGGAACCAATTGTGTTTTATCGCCACTAAAACTTTGTGCTACAAAGGTTGCACCGAGTTCAATTGCCAGTCCGCATAAATCAATTCCTTCAAACATGTTTACTGAACCTGCTTTGCTTTTTGAGCCCACATCCGCCGTAGCAGAATCCTGCCCTTTTGTTAACCCATAACAACCATTGTTCATCACAATGTAAGTCATGTTTAAATTTCTTCGGATTACATGCACAAATTGCCCCATACCTATGGATGCAGAATCACCATCACCGGAAACACCGAGATAAATTAAATCTTTGTTTGCTAAATTCGCACCTGTTGCAACAGATGGCATTCTTCCATGAACCGAATTGAAACCATGAGAATTACTTAAGAAATACGCTGGTGTTTTGGAAGAGCAACCAATGCCTGACATCTTTGCTACTTTATGCGGTTCAATGTTCATTTCCCAGCAGGCTTCTACGATGGCCGCTCCGATAGAATCGTGACCGCAGCCTGCACAAAGAGTAGTTAAAGAACCCTCATAATATTTTTTGGTATAACCGAGTTTATTTTTTGGTAAATGCGGATGCGCAAACTGTGAACGTATATAGGTCATGATAAAATAGCTTCTTTGTTTGTAATGTAATTTTTCGGCAACTGCACTAAAATCTGATTTACAATATAATCAGCAGTGATAGGCATACCATCAAAATTTAATACTTTCTTTAATTTCTTAGGATGTATTTCCAGTTCATTGATTAACAATGTACGCATTTGTGCATCGCGGTTTTGCTCAATCACAAAAATAGTTTCATGTGCATCAATAAAATCACTCACTTCATCATTAAAAGGAAACGACTTGATTTGCATTGCATCAAAACCAATTCCTTGTTCTTTTAATATATCCATTGCTTCTTCGGCAGATTGTGTGGTGGTGCCAAAAAATATCAATCCGCTTTTTTGCATATTTTCTTTTTGATAAAAATATGGTTTGGGTACGTGCAATTTTGCAGTGTTGTGTTTTTTCAGCAAGCGTTCCATAATACGCACATACGTTGGCGAATCTTCCGAATACACTGCATATTCATCGTGCGATGAACCACGAGTAAAATAAGAACCTTTGGTTGGATGCGTTCCGGGAATAGTTCTGTATGGTATACCGTCATTATCAGAGTCCAGATATCTTCCAAATCTTGGTAAGTCTTCCAATTGTTCTGCAGTCAAGACTTTTCCTCTGTTATATTTTCTGTTTTTATTCCATTTTAATGGAGCAGAAATATGGTCATTCATTCCTAAATCCAAGTCTGTTAAAACCAATACAGGTGTTTGAAATAATTCCGCTAAGTCAAACGCATCTGCCATCATTTCAAAACATTCTGCCGGTGTAGATGGGATTAACAATATATGTTTGGTATCACCGTGAGATGCATACGCTGCCATTAAAATATCGGATTGCTGCGTACGTGTAGGCATCCCTGTTGAAGGACCTGAACGTTGTACATCTACTAAAACAACAGGTACTTCTGAAAAATACGCCAAGCCTAAAAATTCATTCATTAAAGATAAACCGGGTCCACTTGTTGCTGTAAAAGAACGTGCGCCATTCCAGTTGGCACCAATGGCCATACCTAAGGCTGCGAGTTCATCTTCTGCCTGTACAATAGCAAAATTTTTCTTTCCTGTTTGTTTATCTATTCTGTAATCTTCCGCATATTCTTCAAAGGCTTCTACCAAAGAAGTAGATGGCGTAATCGGATACCAGGAAGCCACGGTAGCTCCTGCATACACAGCACCAATACCCGAAGCTGTATTTCCGTTAATTAAAATTTTATCTTTCAACAAATCTCTTCTTTCTACACGAATATCTAATGGGTACGAAAAGTTTTCTTTGATATAATTTATACCTAATTGTAAAGCATTAATATTCGGTGCAACCAGTTTCTCCTTTCCTTTAAATTGTTCTGATACCAACCCTTCCAACACACTAAACTCAATATCTAATAATGCAGATAATGCACCTACATAAATAATATTTTTGAACAATTGTCTTTGTCGCGGATCTGTGTATTCTTTATTACAGATACCTGTTAACGGAACGCCGATATACGTAATATCTTCCCTGATAAATTCTTTGTGCAACGGCTTTGTGTTATCATAAAAAAAGTAACCGCCGCTCATTACGCTTTGTACATCTTTAAGCATACTTTGAGGATTCACACACACCATTAAATCGACACCTTCTCTTCTGCCGAGATAACCTTTCTCGCTTACACGAACATCGTACCACGTAGGCAAGCCTTGTATATTGGATGGAAAAATATTTTTGGGTGTAACCGGAATACCCATTCTGAAAATGGATTTTGCAAACATGTGATTAGCACTGGCAGAACCTGTTCCGTTTACGTTTGCAAATCGAACGACAAAATTATTTACTTTATTATTTAATGACATGAACCTGCTTTACTCGTGTTATACAAAAATTGCTGCATATCCCATGCAGAAGTCGGGCAACGCTCTGCACATAAACCACAATGCAAACAAACATCTTCATCTTTTACCATTACTTTTCCTGTTGCCAGATTTGATGAAACCATCAGGCTTTGTTCTTTATTTAACGATGGCGCTAACAATCTATTGCGTAAATCATCTTCTTCACCATTGGTAGTAAATGTAATACAGTTGGTTGGACAAATATCCATGCATGCATCGCACTCAATACATTTGCTTTCGGTGAAAACCGTTTGCACATCACAATTCAGACAACGTTGCGCTTCTTTAAAACCAGTTGGTAAATTAAAACCCAGCTCTACTTCAATTTTTCTGTTTTGTAACACCACCGCTTTATCCGCTTGCGGTACTACGTACCGGTCATCATTCGACACTACACTATCATAAGCCCATTCATGAATACCCATTTTAGTGCTCGTGAGTTTGGTAAATGGTGCGGGGCGAACGCTTACATCTTTTCCATTACAAAATAAATCAATAGAGATAGCTGCCTGATGACCTTGCGCTACTGCTGTAATAACATTTTTTGGTCCTAATGCTGAATCACCGCCGAAGAAAACATGTGGTAATGAAGACTGAAATGTTTCAGCATTTACTACAGGCAATTCCCATTTGTTGAATTCAATACCTAAATCTCTTTCAATCCAAGGAAAACTATTTTCCTGACCTACTGCAATCAACACATCATCTGCTTCATAAAAAACTGCTGCTTCACCGGTAGGTTCTAATGTGCGTTTACCATCTTTGTAAACAGCATATACTTTTTCGAAAAGCATGCCTTTCAATTTTCCGTTTTCTACCACAAAACTTTTCGGTACATGATTATCGATGATAGGAATATCTTCGTGAATAGCATCTTCTTTTTCCCACGGACTTGCTTTCATTTCTGCAAAAGGACTACGTACAATTACTTTCACATCTTTGCCCCCTAAACGGCGTGAGGTACGACAACAATCCATCGCGGTATTTCCACCGCCGAGTACAATTACTTTCTCGCCGATTTTGTGTGTATGCTCAAATGCCACACTTGCCAGCCACTCAATTCCGATGTGAATATTGGCGGCACCTTCTTCTCTTCCCGGCAATTCTAAATTTCTTCCTTTTGGTGCACCGGTGCCAACAAAAATCGCGTCGTATTTTTGATCGATGATTTCTTTCAGACTTTTTACATAGGTATTAAAATGAGTGTCAATACCGATTTCTAAAATCTGGTTCACTTCGCCATCCAATACTTCTGCAGGCAAACGAAAAGATGGAATCTGGCTGCGCATCATACCTCCTCCCTTTTCCTGCTCGTCAAACAAATGGATTTCGTAGCCTAAAACGCCTAAGTCGCGCGCTACGGTAAGCGAAGACGGACCGGCACCGATGAGTGCTACTTTTTTACCGTTCTTCTTTGCTTTATTTCTTGGCAACAGATGTTCAATGTCACCTTTGTTATCGGCGGCTACTCTTTTCAATCTGCAAATGGCAACAGGTTCTTCGTCTTCCAGTCTACCTCTGCGGCAAGCCGGTTCACAAGGTCTGTCGCAGGTACGGCCTAATATACCGGGAAACACATTGGATTCCCAGTTGACCATATAGGCTTCTGCGTATTTTTCCTGTGCGATGAGACGGATATATTCCGGCACCGGTGTATGTGCAGGACATGCATATTGACAATCAACCACTTTATGGAAATATTCCGGGTTTTTTATATTTGTAGGTTCCAACTATTATTCTTTTCTGTCATTACGGGCAATGTAGCCTTTATTTTTATTGCGCATCAAATTTAAGGATATACAATACGATTTATAGTACAAATTTATAAACATTTTGGTAATCTTTTGGATATTTTAAGGGAAATTAACGTGAGTTTGGGGAACGTAATATATGATGAGAAGTATGATATATAAAAAACTTCCTATTATATTTACATATAAGCAGGCATGAGG
>DAORIK010000123.1:0-8450 GCA_035438465.1 Chitinophagales bacterium
GAAATCATTGTAGTAGGAACCGGATTAGCTGGTGCTTCTGCCGCTGCTTCTCTTGGTGAATTAGGATATCAGGTAAAAGCATTTTGTTTTCAGGATTCACCTCGTCGTGCCCACTCTATTGCAGCACAAGGTGGAATTAATGCAGCAAAAAATTATCAAAACGATGGCGATTCAGTATATCGTTTATTTTATGACACAATTAAAGGTGGCGACTATCGTGCGCGTGAAGCAAACGTTCATCGCTTAGCAGAAGTTTCTGTAAATATTATTGACCAATGTGTAGCACAAGGTGTACCTTTTGCACGTGAATATGGAGGTTTATTAAATAACCGTTCTTTTGGTGGTACTCAGGTAAAACGTACATTCTATGCAGCCGGACAAACAGGTCAGCAGTTATTATTAGGAGCATACTCTGCATTGGAAAGACAGGTAGCGCTAGGAAATATAAAACAATATACACGACATGAAATGTTAGACGTAGTAACAATAGATGGTAAAGCACGTGGTATCATTGCCCGTGATTTAGTGTCAGGAAAATTAGAACGTCATTTTGGACATGCGGTACTATTGTGTACGGGTGGTTATGGTAACGTATTTTATTTATCTACTAATGCTATGGGTTCTAATGTAACTGCCGCCTGGAAAGCACATAAAAAAGGCGCATTCTTTGGAAATCCTTGCTTTACACAAATTCACCCGACTTGTATTCCTGTATCCGGCGATCATCAGTCTAAGTTGACTTTGATGTCAGAATCATTGCGAAATGATGGAAGAATCTGGGTACCTAAAAAGAAAGATGACAACAGAAAACCAAATGATATTCCTGAAGAAGAACGCGATTATTATTTGGAAAGAAGGTATCCTGCTTTTGGAAATTTAGTACCACGTGATGTAGCATCCCGTGCAGCAAAAGAGCGTTGTGATGCGGGTTATGGTGTTGGCACTACAAAACAAGCAGTTTACTTGGATTTTAAATATAACTTGATTAATAAATACGGAAGAACCGAAGCAAATAAATTAGGCATTGAAAATCCGGATGAAGCTACTTTAGTAAAATTAGGAAAAGAAGTAGTAAAGGAAGAGTACGGTAACTTATTTGATATGTATGAAAAAATTACAGGCGAAAATCCATATGAAGTACCTATGCGTATTTACCCGGCAGTACATTATACCATGGGCGGGCTTTGGGTAGATTATGAATTGATGACGACTGTTAAAGGATTATATGCTCTAGGGGAATGTAATTTCTCTGATCATGGAGCTAACCGATTAGGTGCTTCAGCATTGATGCAAGGATTGGCAGATGGTTATTTTGTAATTCCATATACTATTGGTAATTATTTAGCAGATGAGATTGCTGTAAAACCAATTCCAACAGACAGTGCTGAATTTATGGAAGCCGAAAAAAATGTGGCAGACAGAATTAATACTTTAATGAATATTAAAGGAACAAAATCTGTGGAAAGTTTTCATAAACGCTTAGGAAAAATCATGTGGGAAAAATGCGGAATGGCAAGAAATGAACAAGGTTTAACAGAAGCAATTGCAGAAATACAGGCATTAAAGAAAGAATTTTGGAGCGATGTAAAAATTCCCGGAAATATTAACGAGTTCAATACGGAATTAGATAAAGCAGGACGCGTTGCGGATTTAATTGAACTGGGGGAATTAATGTGTAAAGACGCATTGAATAGAAAAGAAAGTTGTGGCGGGCATTTCCGTGAAGAGTCACAAACAGAAGACGGAGAAGCATTACGTGACGATGAAAACTTCAAATATGTAGCAGCCTGGGAATATAAAGGTGAAAGCGAATGGGCTTTAAACAAAGAAGAACTGATTTACGAAAATATCAAAATAGCAGCACGCTCTTATAAATAAAAAGTATGGAACATTACAATATGAACCTCACACTGAAAGTGTGGCGACAAAAAAACAGCAGCGATAAAGGCGGTTTGGAAACCTACCAAGTGAAAAATATTTCTTCTGAAATGTCTTTCTTAGAAATGTTTGACGTGTTGAATGAACAATTAATTGCAGAAAATAAAGAACCAATTGCATTCGATCACGATTGTCGCGAAGGCATATGCGGGATGTGTTCTATGTATATCAATGGCCGCCCTCACGGTCCATGGCATGGAACTACTACTTGTCAGCTGCACATGCGTGCGTTCAAAGATGGTGATACCATCGTTGTCGAACCATGGAGAGCAAAAGCATTTCCTGTTATCAGAGACTTAGTGGTAGACAGAACTGCTTTTGACAGAATTATACAGGCCGGCGGATATATATCCGTAAATACAGGTGTTACCGTAGACGCAAACGCTACACCAATACCAAAAGCAGATGCGGATAAAGCATTTGCAGCTGCAGCCTGTATCGGTTGTGGTGCTTGTGTGGCAGCTTGTAAAAATGCATCCGCCATGTTATTTGTTTCTGCTAAAGTTTCTCAGTTAGCATTATTGCCTCAAGGACAAGCAGAGCGTGAAACGCGTGTATTAGATATGGTAGCACAAATGGATAAAGAAGGATTTGGTAGTTGTACTAATACCGGTGCATGTGAAGCAGAATGTCCTAAAGAAATTTCTATAGAAAACATTGCACGCTTAAACAGAGAATTTGCTGCGGCAAGTTTAGCAAGTGAGGAATAGAAATTATCAATTCGAATAAATTGAAAATAAAAAAACCTGTCAACATTACTCGACAGGTTTTTTTATTAAAACAATTTTAGGTGAAAATCATTATACTTGCATTAATTAATTTAATCGAATGCAATACAACTTATTACCAAGCACCAACATAAAAGTTTCTAAAATCTGTTTGGGCACTATGACGTGGGGCCAGCAAAATACAGAAGCAGAGGGCCATGAACAACTAAATTATGCAACAAATGAAAGAGGTATCAATTTTATTGATACCGCAGAAATGTATTCAGTACCGGCAAAAGCAGAAACACAAGGTTCTACTGAAAGAATTATTGGTACTTGGCTGAAAAAACGCAATAAACGTGACGATATTATCTTAGCTTCTAAGGTAGCCGGACCGAGTGCAGGCTTGCCGCATATCGGAACAGGAAGAAAATTCAACAAGGAAAATATTACACGTGCATTAAATGAAAGTCTTCAACGTCTGCAAACTGACTATATCGATTTATATCAATTGCACTGGCCGGAACGACCAACGAACTATTTTGGAACATTAGGTTATGTGCATGCTTCAGAAGATGCAGTAACAGATTTTGTAGAAACGTTGACGATTTTAAACGAATTTATTCAACTAGGAAAAATAAGATATATTGGAATCTCTAACGAAACGCCATGGGGTGTAATGCAATATTTACGTACAGCAGAAAAGTATAATTTGCCCAAAATAGTGACAATACAAAATCCATATAATTTGGTGAATAGAGTATATGAGATTGGATTGGCAGAAATTGGCGAAAGAGAAAAGGTAGGCTTATTGGCATATTCACCGTTAGCAGGAGGTTTATTAAGCGATAAATATCTTGGAGGAAAAAGACCTGATGGTGCACGGTTTACATTGTGGCCAAATTATTTTGGAAGATACGCGCATCCTAATACGATGAAAGCCGTCGAAAAATATGCTGTTTTGGCAAAAGCATATAATTTAAGTTTAGCACAAATGTCTTTAGCCTATGTAAATACCAGAACGTTTTTAACATCAAATATTATAGGTGCTACAAATATGCAGCAACTCACAGAGAATATAGGTTCTATTGATGTTACTTTGTCAGAAGAAGTAATGAAAGAAATTCAGAAAATACATTTAGAATTTCCAAATCCTGCTCCATAGTATCCATAAAAAAAGGAACTGAATAATTACTCAGTTCCTAAGCCAACTATGAAGAATTTAAATTGTGTTGAAATTTATTATTTTGCTGCAGTTATCGGAAAGCCAACCAAATCAGCAAATAATTCGTTTTGGTTTATTTGTGGTACCGTATAAATTTTATTTTCGTTTGAAAATGCATACTGATATTCATCTGTATTGTAAAAAACAAAGTTAAAGAACATATCATTATTCAATGCGGATCTTGTTTGTGAAGTAATTAACTCAACCGTATTAATGCCATCAGTATACACTTCATAAATTTGTCTGTCTACAATTTTCTTGTTTGAGAATTCGAAACCAATCTCTTTCATTTCAGTCAGGTATTTTTTCACTAACTCAATATCCTGGATTTGGAAGGAGAGTCTGTTATTCCATTGTGCATCTTTTTCATAGATAAAATCTATCCATTGAAAAGAAGTTGACATTCCGTCATCATTGCCGTTTTTCTGATACGTATAATGTGTTTTACCATTCCCGATTTCATCCTCATCATATAAACCGATGTTTATAGAATTTAATCTGGATTCAACAACATTTTTAGTCTTTCCGCGTAACTGCAGAAAATCAGCAATATCAATGTTTTGAGAGTGGCATAATGTTGTAAAAAACAACATTAGCGTTGCAATGCTTAATAAGGGTTTCATAAAAGGGTTTTTATGTTACATCAATATTAACACAATTATTTCAATTTATCAAGAGGATTTACCATAAACATGCTAATTACATAATTTATTGATTTTCCTCAATCAATTCAAATGCTTATAAAAATTGCATTTAATTGTAATGTAAATAAAAACTTTCAATGCTAAATATTTAACCATCAATATTTTAAGTAAAATAGAATGATTTTACATGTAAAACTGAAGAATATTATTCTTGAAAGAAAATATAATTATGATATAAATTAGTAAAAATAACTTTTATGAAAAAGAACCTTCTAATCAGCTTATCATTACTACTGTTGTATAGTGGCAGTAGTGCACAAACTGCAATACCATGCAGTATTAACTATGCAACAACAAACAGGAAAGCACTTTCGGGTGATTTGGCCGGGTTTAATAACAATGCAGATTCATGGAGGCGACCTATAAACTTTAATTCTAATGGCAATGATCCATCAACATCTACAGCAAACAATGCAATTGATATTAGATTAGCTAATATTATAAAAGATGAATTAGGCGAAATTGTTTATCGCAATTCCGGAGGTAATGCGGAGTTTTTTAATTTGTATTATAAAGGTTGGGGAAATTCAAATCCCGCCATGCCAGTAAATTCATTTTGTATTGGTAATGACTTTCCTTTATATGGTGCAAATAAAGCTCCATATGTCTTAAATAATGCAATTTTAAGCGATAATAACTGGCGTGCGAATCCGGGATTAAGAGATGCAATTTATAATGGCTATCAAATGTATCTTTCAACAGGTTTAACCTATCCGGAATCTAAGGATAACATAATTTATCCAATTATAAATATTATTAACTCTACTACCAATAATAAAACTGCAACTTATGTCATCAATATTGATGCGCATTACAAAAAGCAAAAATCATATTTTGATTGTAATAATATTACGGTTGACAAAAGTATACGAGCAGAATTATTTAATAAGACTTCGCAACTATGGACTATAAATACATTTGCTGATTTAAGTTTGCCTGCCAATAACTTCAGCCAGGTATTTAAAGATCAGGTAAGGCAAAATGTAGATGCTATTTTAACCATGATGTTAAATGGAGTGGATATTAAATATATTGAATTGGGAAATGAACATGGTCTGGATATGGAGTGGTTTGATGCTGCAAGTCATGATTTAGTTATGGGAACTGGAAATAACAGGTACAACGATTTTGTAAACCTACCTATACCACCTGCACCATGGTCTGGAGTCTCAGACCAGGTTTGGAGAACCAGTAACATACCAAAATTTTTCCGAAACAGTAATGATCCTAACAACAGTGCTACCTTTGCTAAATTAACTGACCCATTTCTTGGTACTGAAACTCAAAAATCATTTGATGCTTATGGCGCCTTACTTCATATGTATATTAATGTTATCAGAAATGAAATTGCACAAAAGCCAGCAATAGCAAGTAAATCTTCCATTATAAAATTTGGTGTTAGTATAGCAAATGACAATTACAATGAAGCGACAGATTCTTACTCGGCTGCTTATTTAAAATATCTATTTACACATCAGGATGCAACTAACGGTCCTTTTAAAATTGGATTTACAGGATATGTTATCCATCCTTATTTTGATATAAGTGCTACTGCAATGACAATAACAACTCCTACAAGTACAGATCTTACCAACTTAGATGCATATTTTAATGATATGAAAAAAAAGGCAACTGCATTTATAAACGCTAAGTACAGACTAAAGAGTGGGACAATAAACAGCCCAACAATTACCACTCCATATTATCCCGCTAATAATACATTCTATAGTAAATTACCCACAAGTGCTGAATTATGGTTAACAGAATGGGACGCTGTTCAAGACCCACCGGAACAAACAAAAAAAACAAGAAGTATCTCAAATACCATATTAGATGCTATGTATTATATGGATGCACATATTGCTATGCAGGACATAAATACAGGGGTAAATATGGTTGAACCGTTTACAGGTAAAAATAATCTATGTCAACTGGCTAACTATCATTTATTATTTGGATCTCCTACTGCAACAGGAAATTCTATCTCTGGAAATGCAGGTCCGGGTGAATCAATCTTGGGCATTAATTATGGAGTTGGTGGTACCGGAACAGTAAATGATGGCATAAGCAGACAAGCTGTTTTTTATGCTCATAAAATATTGAAACCTCTGTTTACTGTTAAACCGGATTATATTGCAAATGTAAATGGTGGATTTACCTTTCCATCAGGTATTACAAAAGATTCCGTTAGTTTCAGAACATACATTAAAGAAAATGTTGCTACCGGTGATTCACTTGTGTTAAGATATTGCAATAAACTAGGTTGTTTTTCTAATTGGCATAGTTGCTTTACAGACAAAGAAATTTACATATACTTTAACAATAAGTCTAATCGAGATTACAAAATTGATTTAAGTACTGCACTAACTGGTCAGACCGGCAGAGTATATAGTATTGAGCAAAACAGAATGTATGCTACTAAACTATCTGCTTCAAGAGGGATTACAACATTTCGTACTGATACAACTTTATATGAAACCGTAGGTAATATTAATACTGACAAAACTATTCAAATTCAGAACGGAGCAAAATTTAGTTATTATAACACAGATGGAACAACTGTAAGTACCGCTGTTAAAAATTTTATTATTTCAAAATATTCTTTGGGATATATAAAAATCACATTAAGAGTTTACAGTACTCCACAGCCTAATTTGTGCGCTTTACCGCAAAGAATTGCTACTTCAGAAATAAAAGATATAGATGATTCTAAAAAGATTACGGATAAACAAATAATTTATCCAAATCCAACAACCGGATTAGTAAATCTGAATGTTCAATTAAGTGAGCCGGTAGATAAATATACCATTGAAGTATTTTCTGTTGACGGAAGAGTTGTCTTATCGGAAATACACAATGAGAAATTGGATGGAAACACTTATGTAAATAATACGATAAACATCAGCAATCAGCCGAACGGTGTTTATTTTATCAGAATAATTTCTGATAAAAACGTATTGCTAAATAATAAAGTATTGCTGAACAAATAAATAATCTATTATCTATAAAAAGGCTGTTTAAAGAAGTTTAGACAGCCTTTTTTTATGTAGAAGAATCTGTTAATTAAGCAGAATTAAAGGATTTGATGTAATAGTGCATATTTTATTAAGTTAGCACATGTTGCATTATAATAATAAATCAATTTTCAAACAAACTATTTTTTTTAGTGACAGGCACACTGCATATTTTATTTTCGTCAGCAAATACATATTTATATTCATCAGTATTATAAAATGCAAAAATATAATACGGTTGAACAGGTTTGGTGTTTTTGATTTGAGAACAAATAAGTTCAATAGTATTTTCACCATTTGTATACACATCATATACTCTTCTATCTACAATCTTTTTATTAGTGAACATAAAACCAAGTTGTTTCATTTCCTTCAGATATGCCTGTACCAGTTCTGTTTCCTGAGTTTGAATGGAAAGTCTGTTATTCCATTGTGCGTCTTCTAAATAAAGAAAATTCACCCAATGAAATGCTGAAGCTGCATCTGTTTCATTCTGAAAACTAAGCTGTGTTCTTCCATTATTCAGTTCATTGGAATCGTATAAATGAATATTGAATTGTTGTAAACCGGATTCGATGGCTTCTATCTTTTTATTGCGCAGGAAAATAAAATCAGCAATCTTTACTTGCTGGCTATACATTTGAAATACAGTGCTAGTTAAAAGCAAAGCGATGCTTAATCTGATGTGTGTCATACGTTGGGGGACTACAATTTCTCTCTTAATTA
Source organism: Chitinophagales bacterium (assembly GCA_035438465.1). Taxonomy (GTDB): domain Bacteria; phylum Bacteroidota; class Bacteroidia; order Chitinophagales; family JADIYW01; genus JADJSS01. Next base: position 8,315 of record DAORIK010000123.1, read on the forward strand.
CAATGATAATGCCAATTTTCAAAAGAAATTCCTAAAATGATTAACATCGTGTTATTTAAGATTCATTTTTATTTCTTATAAAAAAATCCCGGACATTTCTGTCCGGGATTGCCACTATAGTAACACAGCAAGCGCA
>DAORIK010000124.1:0-8320 GCA_035438465.1 Chitinophagales bacterium
AGGAAATCCAATAGCAAACATAACCGGATTAACACAAGGTTCTTCTTATGTTTTTAGATACACCATTCCTTCTACATTTGGATGTCCCGCGACTTTTGATGATGTAATTGTAAATAATGGGATTACTACTTTTGTACCGGATGCCGGAAATGATACATCTTTTTGCAATGTTACCTCTTTTGCATTAAGCGGTAGCTTACCAAGTGGTGGTGAAACCGGTACATGGTCAGTATTATCCGGACCAGCAGGTTATTCGTTTTCACCAAATCCCAATTCACCCAATGCTACACTAGTTAATGCTTCACCCGGCCAATATGTACTAAGGTGGACTATTTCCAATGCAACCTGTTCCAGTTCTGATATTAAAAATGTTTTTAATTATGCATTACCATCAGCAGCAAATGCTGGTGCAGATCAAAGAGTATGTTTTGAATCAGCTACTTTACGAGGTAATACTCCAATTGTAGGAAATGGTAGCTGGGCTCAAATTGATGGCCCATCAATTGCAACTATAGGAGCTAAAAATAACCCAGTAACATCAGTTTCAGGATTAAACGCAGTTGGTACTTATAAATTTACATGGACAATAACTAATGGTGGTGCTTGTAACTCAAACAGAGATACAGTAAGTTTTGTGGTTTCTGAATTATCACCGAGTATAGCCAATGCAGGAACTGATAAGATAATTTGCAGTCAGTCATCTGTAGTGTTGAATGCAAATACAGCATTATCAGGAACGGGAGTTTGGTCTGAGGCGGGTACTTCCTCTGCAATTATTGAAACACCTCTTTCACCTTCAACGGTAATCAATACATTGTCACCTGGATTACACCGTTTTGTTTGGACGATAAGAAATGCCGATAATAGTTGTTCTTCAAGTGATACAGTTAATGTTATTAATAGTGTGATTCCTAATAATGCTATTGCAGGCACTGATGATACATTTTGTGTATTTAATACGATTTTATTGAGTGCGAATACCCCGATTTCAGGAACTACAGGTAAATGGTCATTTGTATCGGGCCCAACTGTTCCTGCTTTTTTAACAGCTAATCATCCACAATGCCAGTTAACAGGAGTAGTACCGGGTAATTATAAATTTTTGTGGACAATATCCAGTCCTTCCTGTACTTCTTCATCAGATGAGGTTGCTGTAACAATTATACCGAATGCTGATTTGGCAATTGCAGGCGCTAATCAGACTGTTTGTGCAACATCTGCCAATCTGAATGCAAATTCACCAACAGGAAATAACAGAGGTATATGGTCACAACATGAAGGACCTTCAAATGCTGTTTTTCTTTCTTTGAATAATCCGAATACAACGATCAGTAATTTAATTCCCGGAACGTATAAATTTGTATGGAAAATTTATAATGAAAGATGTTTTACGACCGATACAGTTACCTATACAATTTATAAACCGGCAAATGTAAATGCAGGCAATAATATTATCGTGTGTAATCGAAATACACAAATTCCTTTATCATCAGCTACCGTAAACAGTACAGATTCATTGGGTGTTTGGTCTCTTATATCCGGTGCCGGTCTGCTTAATAATACTGCTCCCACCACTAAACCCGATACCGTAAGTTTTGTACCCGCAATAGATTATTACGGAACTGTTGTGTTGAGACTTTCCGCTCAGGATATGTGTCATGTTGTTTATGATGATATTTCAATTTTACTGAAAGAACCAATTATTCCCATATCAGCTGTTAACGATTATTTAAATACAAATCCGGGTACAACTGAAATAATTAATGTGTTGATGAATGATACAATTTATGTAAATGACACGTTGAATTTTTGCCGGCAAAATGCTATTGTGACGGCACCTTTATATGGTACTGTTACAATTAATGCCGATGCTACTATGACTTACCAGCCTATCAGCAATTATTTTGGTGTAGATAGTTTCCAATATCAGATATGTGTGCAGGAGAGTTCTGACATCGACTGGAGCAGCAATTGTTACAAAGAAGGTGCAGATAGTGCATGGGTATTTATTTCGATGAATACGGATGGATGTTTTATTCCGAATGCCTTTTCACCTAATGGTGATGGAATTAATGATGAATTTAAAATTGAATGCGGTACTAATTTAAGGCTTTCAGTATATAATAACTGGGGAATAGAGATATACCGTGACGATGATTATCAAAATAACTGGGATGGCAGCTATAATGGAGCTCCTATACCAGACGGTACTTATTTCTATAGTCTGAAATATTTGTCTAAATCAAATGAAACAATAAGCAAAGCAGGTTTTATTTGTTTGCATAGATAAATTATCTACAGTACTCTTACGTAATTTCTATTTTACAATAACTACACCCTGCATATCAGGATGATTCTTGCAGTGGTAAGCATAAGTTCCCGGAAACATGAAAGTAGAAATATAGTTTTCTCCTTCTTTTAAATCATTACTGTCAAATAAAGATGCATCATTGCTTGTAACTGTATGAATAGTGGATTCTTTGTTTACCCATGTAATGGTTGTTCCTGCTGTAATGTTAATGGTTGCAGGACTGAAACTATTCCTCTGGATAAATACTACATTAGAAGGCGGAATATCATCTTTTTCCTTACAGCTTAATAAACACAAAAAAATAATTCCAAAAAGTGTCAACTTTGTTTTCATAATGTATATGTATGTAATATGCAAATATATGTTTACATCAATAAATAAAAAAGCCATGCTTCGATAAAATAAGCACGGCTTTTCTTTTAGTGGAGCTGGCGAGATTTGAACTCGCGTCCGGACAAAACGTTCATACGCTTTCTACATGCTTAGTAGAAACTTGATTTTCGTAATAACACAGGCGTTTTTACCAACCGATGTTATTCTTAGTTTCTGAGTTTTATGCTGCAAGCGAAACAATTGCAGCACTATTCCAATTCGGTTATGCACTGTCGGATAGTATTGGAAAAACTATTCCGGAGTACAAAGGCCAAGCTTAATAACCTGTATTAAGCAGCCATTGCGAAAGTATTCTCGCCATATAAAAAGTTTTTGTGCGTTAAATTTAACGAGCCAAATTGCACAATGCTCGGCATGCTTACTTATCAACTATCCTGCCGTCAATTCCTGTCAACCCCAATTGTTTTAATGTTAAATGATGAATGTTGAATGATGAATTAAAGCGGAAATATTCCAAAGAACTAAAGCTATAACTTCAAAAGCAGAAGTAAAGTTCCGCAAAAATAGGATTAATTTGCTAATTATAGAATGAGATAATTGATGGGAACTGCAAATAGTATTTATCATTCAACATTCATCATTCAACATTCCTATAAACTTTCAATCCTTCTTCCAGGCATTTTATTGCTTTGTTTAAGTCGATACTATTTAAAACATAAGCAACACGTACTTCGTTTTTCCCTTTGCCTTCCGTAGCATAGAATCCACTGGCAGGAGCCATCATCACCGTTTCACCTTCATAGTTAAAATCACTGAGCATCCAGCGACAAAAATCATCCGTATCGTCCACAGGCAACTGCACAATACAATAAAATGCACCACCCGGCGTATGACATTTCACGCCCTCAATTTTATTTAAACCTTCCACCAAAGTATCGCGGCGTTTGCGGTATTCTGTATTTACTTTTGTAAAATAATGTTCTTCCACATCAAACATCGCTATAGCGCCTAATTGCTCTACTGTGGGTGGGCTTAAGCGCTGTTGAGCAAATTTTAAGACAGTCTGTAATACTTCTTTATTTTTTGTAGCAACCATACCAATGCGTGCACCGCAGGCACTAAATCGTTTGGAAATGGAATCTATTAAGATAGCATGTTGTTCAAGTTCAGGAAAACTCAATACAGATGTATAATGTGTTGTATTTCCATAAATAAAATCACGGTATACTTCATCGCTGATTAAAAATAAATCATGTTTTAATACTATTTCTTTCAGACGGTTTAATTCCTCATCACTGTATGCATAACCGGTAGGATTGTTCGGATTGCAAATTAAAATTGCTTTCGTTTTTGAGTTTATTACTTTTTCAAATTCATCCATAGATGGCAAAGCAAAACCGGTCTCAAACGAAGTAGGAATTGGACGCACATTGATATTGCCGCTTTTAGAAAATCCAATGTAGTTAGCATATAAAGGCTCCGGAATAATAATTTCCTCATCGGTATCTAAAATAGAAAACAAAGTAAATAATAACGCTTCCGAACCACCGGTAGTAACTAATAAATCATCGGGAAGTAAATTTTTTAATCCATATCTGTTTTGAAAAAATTGTGCATACTTATTTCTTATTTCTTCAAATCCGTTAGAGGGAGAGTATTCTAAAACTTTCCTGTCAATCTTTTTGATAGCATCCCAGAATTGATAAGGAGTTTCAATATCAGGTTGTCCGATATTGAGATGATAAATATGAATGCCATTTTTTTTTGCTTTTTCAGCAAAAGGAGCTAATTTTCTTATTGGAGAAGCAGGCATGGAATTGCCTTTATTGGAAATCTTTGGCATAACTGTTTACAAAAATAAAAAACTCCGGGCGTATTACCCGAAGTTTCTATAAAGTTTATACTCATTTATTATTGACCGTTACCGCCCAGTATATTTCCTTCTGCATCATCTACGCCTTGCTTCTGTGCAATGGCATTTCCGGAAATATATAAGGTAATATTTTCTCCATCCTTAGTAGTTACTGTGATGGATTTCCTGAAAGCACCTTCACGTGCCATATTGTATTGTGCTTTTACCACGCCTTTTTTATTTTTCATCACCGGTTCTTTAGTCCAGGTGGGAGTCGTACAACCACAAGATGCTTTTACATTTTCTAATACAATAGGTTCATCGCCTTCATTGGTAAATTCAAATTCATAGGTAACAGGCTTTCCCTGTGGTTGATTGCCAAAATCATGTTCTGTTTTGCTGAAGTTTATTTTAGTTTTGGCAGCCGGTGGATCTGCTTTCAGAAAACCACTGAATAAGGTAAGTGTGATTAAAATGAATAAATGTCTCATATTGTGTTTTTTTATTTTTAGAGGATATTGCTTGTGTGCCCACAAATCTCACAAAAAATATACCAAATTGTAAGTTTCAGTACTTATTTTAACGACAGATTAACAACTTTTCCAAAATGTGCGTAAACAGCTATTTTTATCGATTTTTTAATGTATTTTTCGTTTTAAATTAGTGGTGAAATATCTTCTATGACTCTGATTGCTTCTAATCTATTGATAACTAAAGGCGTAAGTCAGCCGGTTTCTTTCGATGAATTTAAAATCGAGGTACTGAATGATTATCAATTGGCCTGTATCAGCAGAGAGGCCAGTTTAACAGGCAGAAAAGAAGTATTGACAGGAAAAGCCAAATTTGGCATTTTCGGAGATGGAAAAGAGCTGCCTCAAATAGCTTTAGCCAAAGTTTTTGAAAATGGAGATTTTAGGGCAGGATACTACCGCGACCAGACTTTTGCACTGGCAGCAGGAATTGTGACTGTAGAGCAGCTTTTCGGACAATTATATGCCAATCCGTCGTTAGAAGAAGATCCACATTCAGGTGGACGACAAATGAATAATCATTTTGCCACCAGAAACCTGTTTCCGGATGGAAGCTGGAAAGATTTGAAAAAACAGAAAAATTCTGCCGCCGACAATTCGCCAACTGCGTCACAAATGATTCGGGCATTAGGTTTGGCAATGGCATCCAAAAAATACAGAGAATTAGCCGGACAAATAGGTGAGAACGGGTTTAGTAACAATGGCAACGAAATCTGTTTTGCCACTATCGGAGATGCTTCTACCTCAGAAGGTTTATTTTGGGAAGTAGTAAACGCCGGCGGCGTACTGCAGGTGCCGTTGATTATTTCGGTTTGGGATGACGGCTATGGAATTTCTGTTCCAAAAGAAATACAAACAACCAAAGGAAGCATTTCACAGGTATTAAAAGGATTTCAAAGAACAGGCGATAGCAATGGATATGATATTTATGTGGTAAAAGGGTGGAATTATCCGCAATTGGTAGCTACTTATAAAATGGCTGCTGATAAAACCCGAAAAACTCATATTCCGGCCATTGTGCATGTGGAAGAACTCACTCAACCACAGGGACACTCCACTTCAGGCTCACATGAACGATACAAATCTGCGGAACGGTTGCAATGGGAAAAAGAACATGATTGCAATGTGCAGTTTAAACGCTGGATTCTTCAAAATAAAATGGCTACAAAAGAAGAACTCGAAGCCATTGAAGAGGAAGCGAAAAAATATGTCGCTGCTCAAAAAAAGATTTCGTGGAATAAATTTCACGGACCCATTTTAGAAGAACTGAATGAGGCAAGTACCATCATACAGAAGATAGCAGAAACATCAGCATACAAAGAACAACTGGAAGATATTGAAAAAGAATTAAAATATTCTATTGATCCATTGCGTAAGGATGTTTTTAAAACAGTTTCAGATGTTCTTATTTTAGTAAAAGATGAAAAAAATAATGCTATAGAAGAATTGAAAAAATGGCGCGCTGTACAAACACAAATAAATGACGAACGCTATTCTTCTTATCAGCATACCAACTCTTTGTATTCCCCAATGCGCTTGCCGGTAGTACCTGCTCAATATGAAGAAAGAGCTTCCGTTGTCAGCGGTTACCAGGTATTGAATGCCTGCTTTGATGCCAATTTTACGCGCGACGCAAAGATAGTGGCATTTGGTGAAGATGTGGGAAAAATCGGCGATGTCAATCAGGCATTTGCAGGGTTACAGGCTAAGTTTGGAAAAGAAAGAATCTACGATACAGGAATCCGTGAAGCAAGTATTATGGGCGAAGGAATAGGTTTGGCGATGCGTGGTCTGCGTCCAATTGCAGAAATACAATATTTAGATTACTTGTTGTATGGATTACAACCATTATCAGATGATTTAGCCTGTTTATCTTACAGAACAAAAGGCGGACAAAAAGCACCGTTGATTGTTCGTACACGCGGACATCGTCTGGAAGGCATCTGGCATACGGGTTCACCTGTACAAATGATTTTAGGAGCACTGCGCGGTATGCATATTTGTGTGCCGCGGAATATGACACAAGCGGCAGGCTTTTATAATTTATTACTAAGAGGAGATGAGCCGGCTTTGGTAATTGAGTGTTTGAATGGTTATCGATTAAAAGAAAAGATGCCCTTAAATCCGGGTGAATTTACAGTGCCATTAGGGGTGCCTGAAATTTTGCAACAAGGAAATGATGTAACTTTGGTAACGTATGGTTCTTGTGTACGTGTGGCACAGGAAGCAGTTGCAGGTTTGAATAAAGCAGGTATCTCCGTTGAATTGATTGATGTGCAAACCTTATTACCATTTGATACCTATGGAGTAATTGGAAATTCTGTTCGTAAAACAAATCGCGTGGTATTCTTAGATGAAGATTTTCCGGGAGGTGGTACAGCTTATATGTTACAGCAAGTATTGGAAAATCAAGACATATTCAGATATTTAGACAGTGAGCCGGTAACATTGGCAGCCAAAGAACATCGTGGTGCATTCGGCAGCGATGGCGATTATTTTTGCAAACCAAATGCAGAGGATGTATTCAGAATTATCAACCAATTGATGTACGAAGTAAATCCCGGAAAGTTTCCGATGATGTGGTAAAGAATTTATTGTTTCACTAACACCACATACGCTATTGCATTTTTCTGATAAGAGGGTAAGGAATACACCACACTTATTTGTGTTTCATCTATTTTGAAAACAACAATCTTACAGCCCTGGTCGCATTTATCTGTTCCCTCTGTAATGGTTTCTTCCAGATCAATTCTGTTTTTAGATGCTTTCACTATTTTCCAGTTTCCGTTACAACCTAATGAAGGATACACAATAGACAGATTGCTGCCGTCTTTAGAAAATTCAACTGTCCACGTATTGCCGTCTGTCTGGTAGCCGGTGCCCATCCATTTTCCATCCATCCATTTTGATGATTTGGCAAAAGAACCTGTAATGCCGCTTACAATAAGTGTGATCAAAAGAATATAGTTTTTCATTGTTTTATTTTTATGTAGTGAAAATACAGATAATTTTAATTTTAATCAGACGTTTCAGATAAAAAAGGAATCATCACTTATCAGCAATATTTTCTTATTTTCAACTATTGAATGCTGGATTATTACAAAATATTAGAACTCTCTTTCGGAGCACCTTCTTCTGAAATTAAATCAGCCTACAGAAAGTTAGCTTTCAAATATCATCCTGATAAAAATTTCAATGATAAAGTTGCCGAAGAAAAATTTAAACAAATTACGGAAGCATATTACATCCTCTCTGATGAAAACAGACGCATTATTTATCATGCTGAATACAATG
>DAORIK010000125.1:0-3470 GCA_035438465.1 Chitinophagales bacterium
ATTACAAAGAAGATATTCATAGTACCTACTTCGTTGGCATATTTTTTATGTTCACCATCCAACCACAGCACATCTTTATATCCCATTTTTGTTGCAAGTTCTCTCGGATACAAAGTGCCTGCATAGTTTCCTGCTGCTTTAGCATTTCCATAGCCGCCTTTAGTAGAGCGAACAAAAGTATCATACACCAATACTGAAATTGGTTCACCGTAGTAAGGTCCTGTCGGGCCGATGATAATCATAAAAAGATATCTGTCGGAAGTTCTGACACCGATAAAAGGTTCGGTGCCAATTATGAATGGTCGAATGTATAATGAGCTACCTGCTTTTTTGGGAATAAACTCTTTATCCAGTTCGATTAGTTTTTTGATACCTTCCATAAAAAGTTCTTCAGGAACTTCAGGCATAGACATACGCACAGCGGATTTATTCAGGCGTTCATGGTTCTTTTCAGGTCTGAACAAAACGATACCGCTTTCATCTTCCTTATAGTAGGCTTTCATACCTTCAAAAACAGCCTGACCGTAGTGAAATACATTGCATGCCGGACTGATTGAGATATTCTGGAAAGGCTCAATCTTTGCGGTTTGCCATTTGCCGTCATAATATTCACATATCATCATATGGTCAGAAAAAGTTTTACCAAATGGAAGATTGTCGAAGTCTATTTCCGGCAATTTACTTTTTGCTACTTTTTCGATTTCTATTTTCGGCAGTGTTTCCAATTCCATTACTACTTCTGACATACGCAAGAATTTTATTCAAAGTTATGAAAAAAGCTACTTACTTTTGGAGTTCAGTTATAAAATTTAGATTAAGTTGCACATGAATTCGTTTTTTGTACTCCACACCACAAGCAATCCTTCAGCAGAAGAAACGTATTCAGGTTATGTTGTTTTTTATAAAAAAAGTAAAGATGCTTCTGTAGCCGAGGTTCAGACAGGTTTACTTACAAAACTTATTGAAAACGGATTGAAGTTAAAATCAGAAAATTTCCTGTTTATTGATATGAATGAACAAAAAATACGCTTCTCTGTATTAAAGAAATCATTTGAAATACAAAAGTGTTTTTTATTTGGCGTTCAGGAGAGAGAAATTGGAATAAATTTTGATATACCTGTTTATCATTTGACAAGAATTGCAGGGATTGATTTTCTAAAAGCCGATGCACCGGAAATATTGGAGACCGATAAAAATCTGAAAAATAAACTTTGGACACAACTGCAAATTTCTTTTAAACCAGCCTGATGACAGAACTAATTTTTGCTACAAATAATCAAAATAAAATAAGAGAAGTAGAAATACTTTTGCCTCCTTCATTTCATATTAAAAAATTAATTGATATAGGATGCAACGAAGAGTTGCCGGAAACACATCATACCATTGAAGAGAATTCGGCGGAAAAAGCAAATTATATATTCAGGCATTACCATGTAAATTGTTTTTCGGAAGATTCAGGACTGGAAGTGGAGGTATTAAACGGAGAGCCGGGTGTGGATAGTGCACATTATGCAGGTGACAGGGATGCAAACAAAAACATAGAAAAACTGTTATCGAACATGCAAGGCAAAGAAAACAGAAACGCTCAGTTTAAAACAGTTATCACGCTTGTTTTAAATGGAATCCAATATCAGTTCACCGGAATTTTAAAAGGACAGATTGGTGTAGAAAAGAAAGGGGTTTTTGGATTTGGATATGACCCTGTTTTTATATTAGAAGATGGAAGGACGCTTGCAGAACTTATGCTGGAAGAAAAGTCAAAAATCAGTCACCGTGGCATTGCTACCCAAAAATTAATCACATTTTTGTCAAATTTGAATTAAATTTAACCCAGCCGACCTTTAAGATAAAAAAATCGTGTTTTTAGTACTTAGTTATGCAACCAAACGACGATAAAGTAATACTATATAATAAGCTGATTGAAAGTTGTAAAAACAATGACAGAGAAGCTCAGTATAGGTTATATAATTTATTATCGGGGAAAATGTTTGCAGTATGTCTGCGCTACGCTAAACATCGCGAGGCAGCCGAAGATTTATTGCAGGAAGGATTCGTTAAAGTATTTACACATATCGATAAATTCAGAGGAGAAGGTTCATTTGAAGGATGGGTGCGCCGTATTATTGTGAATACTGCAGTAGAACATTACAGAAGGTCTACCAAGATGTATCCGATGGTAAATGTTGAGGATGTAAACAGAGATATTCCCTGGGTAGATACAGGTGAAAATCTGGAGTTAGAGGATTTGATGAATATGATTAATAAATTATCACAGGGATACAAGACGATATTTAATTTATATGTAGTAGAGGGTTATTCTCATAAAGAGATAGCCGAAATGCTGGAAATCAGTGAAGGAACATCCAAGTCACAGTTAGCGCGTGCGCGTTATCTTTTGATGGAAATGGTTAAAAAATCGGAAATAGTAAAGAAAAGTGCACCGTTCGCCAAATAACAAATTCGACCAAAAGGTAAAAAAGACACTCGAAAATGCGCGTGTGGAACCACCTGCGTTTTTGTGGAATACAATTGAAAGCAAACTCCCTTCCAATAAAAGCTGGTACCGGAAATACAAATATTTGCTCTTGTTGTTATTGTTGAGTGCTACTTCGTCTACCGGTATCTTTGTGTACAAAAATATAATTCTAAAAAATGATACCAATGCCATAATTCTGAATAAAAGATTGCTGAAAGATGAAATAACTGCACAACATGCAACACGACCTGTATCAAATCAGCATTTTAACACTAATGAAAAAAACGATGTTACAGCTAAAAATAACATGGCTGCTGAGATTTTAAACAAATCGGCAATTAATGATAAACCTTCTGTCGCATCCTTTTATGATAAAAATAAAAATGGCAGTCCAACAGTTGAATCATTGATAGCACAAAAATATGCTGCAGAGAAGGCTAAGCAGCAATTGCGTTTCAAAAGATTACAAGTAGAGTTGCAAAGTAAAGAGGAAAAAGAAAAAGTACAAAATAACAATAGCTCAGTTGCTTTATTCCCGTCTTCAGAGAACCTTAAACCTGAAACTCAGATTAAAAATAATGCTGTTGATATTTATACAGATGAATATCCAGCAATTGATAAAAATGAGGTTACCGTGCCAATTTCAGAGCCTGTAATTAGAAAAGAAAACGAGCCACTGACTGCTTCTGTAGTGCCCGTAAAAGTACAGCAATCTCCATTGCCTGCCAAAGACGTTTTACGCTCTATGATTGAGCCCGGAAAATTAGAAACACTGGATGTTAAAGATCAGGCAATCGGTATAAACGATATGAATCCGAACAAAGAGAAGATGGTGAAAAATTTAAAACAGTTTTCAGGATATGATATCAACAAAGGATTTCATTTCGGTGCGTTTATTTGTATCAATAATATCTGGCTGAATAAAAAACAATTCAGTGCAGATGAAAATACTACTTCCATTAAACCTAAAATGCAGTTTGGTAACTCTTATGGT
>DAORIK010000125.1:3570-8169 GCA_035438465.1 Chitinophagales bacterium
AGATGAAAATACTACTTCCATTAAACCTAAAATGCAGTTTGGTAACTCTTATGGTGTAAATATAGGTTACGATTATACGGATCGCTGGGGAATTCAGGTAGAATGGCAGATTTCGGAACAAGGACAAAAATACAGCTTGACTCAACCTGCACATAGTGACCATATATGTGTGAAAGATATTAATCTCTTGTATACCAAGTTTCCGCTTATGCTGAAATACAGACAAACCTTTATTAATAAATACAATTCTAAACCTATTGCATTAAATTTTCTTTTCGGTCCACAGATTGGATTCTTAATTAAAAAAAGAGCTCAGTTGGACGGGGAAGAATTAAGAGTAAGTTCATTACCTGAATACAACAAGGTGGAATTTGGTATATTAGGTGGTTTTGATTTCGATTTATATATGACCAGGAATGTTGTATTTACAATCGGTGGCCGTACCGGCTTTGCATCTTCCATGCGCAGAGGTCAACCGATGAGTTTTCAATTAGGTGTTACAACACAATTCAATTTCAGATTTCCCAAGAAGATAAAGTAATTTTATTTTGATTCTGAGAATTGAAAATTCACTCTTTCATCTGTCAGTTTACTTTCAAACAGTTTTGCTTTTTCCTGTTCAATAGCAACAATAAACTTAGAGTTGTTATTCAATTGCTGTTCAATAAGCTGTGCATTGCAATTATGGACGATTTGGTATATTTTATTATTGTTTTCGTACGAACAGGTGATTGTGTAATAATTCAGAATTTTTTCTTCGGTGATTACGGTACTTTCCAACGTTTGTTTTGCACATATTTTGTAGGCGTCTATTAATCCCGAGACTCCAAGCTTAGTGCCGCCAAAATACCGAATGACAACAATCAGACAATTAGTTACTCCAAATGAATCGATTTGTCCTAAGATTGGTTTTCCTGCTGTGCCGTTTGGTTCACCATCGTCGTTAGCGCGATAATTATTTTTGTCAGTTCCAAGCCTGTAAGCATAACAATGATGAGTAGCTTTCGGATGCAGATTTTTAAGGTATTCTAATTTTTCTTTGATTTCGATTTCATTTTTTACAGGATATGCAAAACCATAGAATTTGCTTGCTTTATCTTTATAAAGAATATTTTCAACGGTCTGTATAGTAAGATAAGAATTCATTTAAGATAAAAATCCGGTGATGATAATACTCGCTATTGCTAAAATAAATCCTATTAGTTTGCGTGGATTCATTTTTTCTTTAAACAATACAAAACCCGCAAATGCTGATACACAAACGATGCCTAAATTATTAATCGGAAAAATGACAGAGCTTTGCCAGTTCAAGGTGTTTAATGTTTTCAATAAAAAATACAAAGAAAAATAATTAGGTACACCAAGTACAAATCCTGCCACTACATTTTTCCACTGATATAATTCTCTCTTGTGGAAATTCAATAAAACTCCGGAAACGGCTGCACTAACAAATGCAAGAACAGTTACCTGATGATCCCAGCCAAAAGGCATTAATTTTTTTTGTACATAATTGAAGACAGCATCACATAATCCGGCTCCGATAAAAATCAGAAACGGATAAATTAATTTACCGCCATTTGTTTCTCTTTTTTCTGCAGATGCATCTTGAGTAACTTCTTTTTCATAAGCTATTAAAAATACAGCTGCAACAGCACATAGTATTCCAGTTATTTTTAGGAAAGTTATCGAGTCTCCGTAAAGTAACATTGCAATCACAACCGGAATTACAAATGATAATTTCATGGAGATACTTGCGGTTACAACACCTGACATCATTGTTACCTTACCTGTGAGTGTGAAAATAAAAATGAATGCAAATCCTAATCCAATTACAAATGGAAATCCTTTCCAGTTTGGCATTTCTTGAAATACAGAAAAATCATCCACAAAGAATAAACCTGTTGCAATACAGAAAATATAATTGAATACAATTCCGTATGTTGCCTTGATATTCCATTTTTCAAATAATCGTACAATAATGATTAATGAACTGGCGGATAAGATACTAAGCAATAGATAGAGCATTCGGATTTTTTAGTATTTGGATAGTGTCATTCTCTAAATGTATAGTGCTTGTTAAATCACCATGAATCTCGGGTGCTTTAATTACTGGTGGTTGATTGTTAGCCGTCAATGATGGAGAGATATTAATGTCAGATGTTATAACATGTACTTCATTCCATGCATTGGCATCGATGAATTGTTGTAATACATCGGCACCACCTTCTACTAAAACAGAAATAATATTTTTGTTGAAGAGTTGTTCAAGTATTCCGTCAATAGTTAATCGATGCGCATTGTCCGAAGCGATAAATAAAGTTTCTGCTTCAGAATTAAAAATATTATAATCTTGAGGTATGTTGTTTTTATTTCCTAAAACAATTCGTATCGGATTTTTACCCTTCCAATGCCGGATAGTTAATTCTGGATTGTCAGACAAAACTGTATTTTTTCCAACTATAACAGATGAATGTTGTGTGCGCAACTGATGTACATACCGTTTCGATAAATTATTCGAAATTTGTATTTCTTGCTCTTGAATGCCAATAATACCATCTCTTGTTTGAGCAAATTTCAACGTAATGTACGGCTTCTTGTATTGATGAAAATATAGAAAGTGTTTTATCAATTCCTTTCCTTCTTCTTCCAATATTCCGGTAATTACTTCAATATTATTTTCTCTTAATTTCTCAACACCCTTTCCGTTTACCAAATCAAAATTATCAAGGACGCCAATTACTACTTTTGGAATTTTATGTTTGATAATTAAATCAACACAGGGTGGTGTTTTCCCGAAATGAGCACATGGTTCCAAGCTTACATACAATGTCGATGATGCAATCAAATGTTTTTCTTTTTCTTTTACACTGTTTAAACAATTTACTTCAGCATGCGGTTCGCCATAACGTTCATGATATCCTTCCCCGATTATTCTGCCGTTAAACACCAGCACAGCCCCCACCATAGGATTAGGCGCCACATAGCTTTCACCCAGTTTTGCCAGTTCATAGCAACGCTGCATATATTTTTTGTGGTATGTTGAATTATTTTCCGACACTTATTACTAACTTTCACAAAAATACAAAATTGAACGTTCTTCATTATAAAAATATCGTATTGCCAATGCTGGTAGAATCTTTTGATGAAAGAGAAGCGGAGAATTTATTCAAATTTGCACTGGAAGATTATTTTAAGAAGAGATATTTCGATATTAAAGACTATTCGTTAAATGATGATGAAATTGAAGAGCTGAATTATATTTATGAAAAAATTTCCAACCACTATCCGATTCAATATATTTTTAACAGCGCTCACTTTTACGGGTCAGATTTTTATGTGGATGAGAATGTACTGATTCCGAGACCGGAAACGGAAGAACTGGTGCATTTGATTTTATCCGAAAATAAGCAAGAGCGATTGTCTGTACTGGATATAGGTACCGGCAGCGGATGTATTGCTGTTTCGTTAAAGAAGCACCGAAATGAGTGGAATATATTTGCGATTGATAACAGCGAGAATGCTCTGGAAGTAGCAAAAGTAAATGCGTTGAAAAATCATACGGAAATTGAATTTTTTAATCATGATATTTTACAATCCACCGCTTTTTCTGTTGATGCCAGATTATATATGGAAACGGAAGACGCACCACCTTTGATGCTGGATATTATAGTCAGCAATCCGCCCTATATTCCACTGAAAGAGAAAGAAAAAATGTCAGTATCTACTGTACAATTTGAGCCGCACACCGCCTTGTTTACGGATGATGCAAACCCTTTATTGTTTTACGATAAGATTGCTGATTTTGCAACAGAACATCTTACCAAACACGGAAAACTCTATTTTGAATTAAATGAATTTAATGCAGAGAGTGTAAATGATTTATTACATTTAAAAGGGTTTCATTCAATTGCAATTCACAAAGATTTAGCCGGAAAGGATAGAATGCTTTTAGCACAACGATAATTTATTTCCACGATACTTTTTCTTCCCATCCGGTATTTCGCTTACCTTCCGGATGTTCCATTGTATACTTTCCGACATAGATAATTCCAAGTACTTTGTCTTCTTTATTAAATCCAAAGTATTCTTTAAATGCATCATGGTAACACATTCCACCAGTACTCCAAAAGGTGCCAATATTATAAGCTGTCGCGATCAATAACATATTCTGTATCGCTGAAGCTGTTGCTGAGATTTCTTCTATTTCCGGTATATTTGATTTATCTCCTCTTTTGTTTACACAAATGATTACATGGGAACAGTTTTTTGCCCTGTATTTTATTTTCTCGTATTTTTTTTGCAAAAACAGCTCAGGTGGTGTTTGTTGTTTAAATAACTCTGCATGAAAATCACCAAATTCCTGTACTTTATCCTGGTTGTAAACAATAAAACGCCAGGGTTCTGTGAGACCATGTGTAGGTGCCCAGTTTGCACCTTCCAGTAATTGATTTATAATTGTTTCAGAGATTGCTTCTCCTGAATACAAATCAGGATCAATCGTTCTCCTGATTTTGATTATGTCAATAATATTCATAGATATTGTAAAATAAGCAACTGCAAAGTAAATAATTTCCTCTTAATACAATAATGTCTTTATTT
>DAORIK010000126.1:0-5737 GCA_035438465.1 Chitinophagales bacterium
CAAGAGAAGCAGCGGCAGAAGCACCAGCTAATCCGGTTCCTACTACAATGATTTCTAATTTACGTTTGTTAGCAGGGTTTACCAATTTTACGTGACCTTTATATTCGGCCCATTTTTTATCAATATCGCCTTGTGGTATTTTTGAGTTAAGAGTCATATCTATTTTAAAAGTTGAGAATGAACTAAAATTTTATTGCACTAATCCGAAAAATATTGCCAAAGCTATTGCTGCAAATAAACCCGGAACAATAATAGAAAATACAGTTCCTGCTGCTTTGATAATTGGTGTATATTTTTTGTGATTTAATCCTAAAGTTTGAAATGCACTTGGAAATCCATGTAATAAGTGATATCCCAATGATACAAAGGCCAGTACATAAACTACTAAGTAAATTGGATTTTTTAGTACTTCAATTACCATTTGATAAGAATTTTCCTCTTCCCCATTAAAAACAGCAATCTTAGTAGGGGCCCAGAATTGTCTTAAATGAATAACAAAGAAAGCTAATAATACAGAACCTAATAATGTCATTGAGCGGCTGTACCATTTCGAATTAGCTTTCCCATCGATAACTACATACCCAACAGGGCGTTTTGCCTTATTCTCGAAATATAATTTCAACGTCATTACTATATGTGCGATTAATCCTGCAAATAATCCGATTTCCATTACGCGGATTACCCAGTTATGCGACATGAAATGTGCTGCTGTATTAAAGGTTTCGCCACCATCATTTATTAAAATAGTGGAGTTGATGCCAACGTGCACTACTAAAAATGAAATGAGGAATAAACCGGTGAGTCCGACAATAATTTTTTTGCCGATAGAGGAATTTAAATAACTTTCTTTTGCCATGATGTATTGATTTCAAAAAACCGACGCAAAATTAACAGTTTAAGTATGAAATATGTTTTGATACAAGTTATTTTTTTGCACAAATTTTATTTAGAAACAATCTAAATAAAACACATAGATGCAAGTAGAATAGAAATATTTAAGATTGAAAGGAAATAGAGACTGTTTACTTATGCGTTTGCAATAAACCATTTACCAAGTCAATATATTTTTGTTTAGCGTCGTCTTTGCTCATTCCGGATTTATCTTTCCAGGCATTCCATTTAAACTGACCTTTAATATCGAACATACCTGGTTTTGAAGTGGTGTTATCTCCCTCTGTTCCTTGTTTGAAGAATGCATACAAATCAAGTAATTGAGCATCACTTGGTCGTTTTGTTAAGGTTTTAGTGTCTGCTTGTGCCTGTTCAAACTGTTTATCTAAGCTCATGTTTTTATTTTTGCTAAATTTAGAAAATATCTATGTAAAAGTGGTTATTTTGCTAAAAGATTCAGAAGATATTCTATCAGCTCAATTAAAAAGTAAGCATATTCTGATATAACTAGATTTGATATTTCACTATTTGTTTAAATAAATCTCAGATATGAAAAGACTCCAGTTTGCCATATTGATTGCTGTTCCATTGTGTTGGTTTTTTTTCAAGCTGATGCCAATGTATACGCATCCGGCAGATTGTTCGACGGCAAACTTTATTTATGCGGAAAATTTTGAGAAAACAAACGTATGGTGTTTTGAAACTTCACCTGCTATTTGTTACGACGACAGTTCTAACTTTTTATATGTGTTATCACTTTGGCTGCTTATTCATTTTTTTAAATTCACTACTATTAAAGCGGCATTTGCTGTTGGTGCATTCAGTATGCTGATGTCTGTTTATTTATTGCAACGTATTATTGATACCAGATTCTGGAGTGTGAATTTATTACTGGTTGGTTTGTTGTTTATGAGTACGCAAATCTGGGCAGGTGTTTTAGGTGATGAAATTTTATTTCAGGGAATGTTATGGTTATTTGCCATACGTTCATTCTGGAAGCATCGGTATTTTTGGTTGATGATCTGGAGCACCCTGAATATTATCGCGAGCCCTGATAATATTTTTATAGTGTTGCCTTTGATTATTGTAAGTTATGTTGATATAAGAGATCTGAAGGAGAGGTATAAAAGAAAATTTATATACAGAAGAATCCGAAGAACATTTGCAATGTTTGTATTTCCTTTAACGGCTTATTTTATATATCGTTATCTGTATTTTGGAAAAATACTGCCATACAACTGGCTGCATCATTCACTAGAAACAGATAAGCACTTTGGCATTTTTAATTTTGAAGCATTCAATTTCCTGAAACATTACCTGCGTTATTATACACTACCATTAATAATTGGAGTAGTATTTTATTTTTTGAAAGAAAACAAAAAAATACATATCCGTTATTATGCGCTGATGTTTAGTTTGCTTGTTTTTCAAATGATTTATGTATGTACATTCTCGCAGGATGAAAATCTTGCTTTTAAAAACTATTACGCTATTTATTTAGGTTTAATAATTCTTTCATTGTTATTTATCAGAGATTTCCGCTCAATTTCACAGGGAATTACAACCGCTGTCTTTGTCTTGTTTTTTGGGTTTAAGATTTCATTTATATATTTTGAAAAAACATTGCAAAGTTATAATGATAATCAATATTATATTGCCAATGAGTTAACTCAGATACATAACGGAAAAGCTATAGTGTATTACGATAATTTTATAACCTGGTTGAGTGGCTGGAAAACTTCATTTGCAAGTGGTAAACATACTAAAGAAGGACAACAAATGAGTAATGAAGAATTGGAAGCTTCTATGTCAGATATTATTCTTACAGATAAACAAGATGTAATTCAGTCACTAAAAGAGAAATATGCAATTTTCAGGGTTCCGGCAAATACACGCCAGTATGAAAAAGAGACAAAACCTGAAAATTCTTTGGATCAGTTTTTTTATAAATATTCACACAAATCACCTGTTAATAAAAATGATAATGTTACGATGTTGGTACTGAGATTTGGAAAAAACTACAAAGAGATAAAAGAAATTTTAGAGAACCATGGAGGAAATGAAATTCAAAATTAATTTCTTATAAAAAAAGAAAATATAATAATCTGAATTATCAATTATTTTAAATGCTACTACAAATGAAGTACATAAAATGGAACTTATTATTTACACTTCTCATATTAAATACATTTGCTTCCGCCCAAACTAATAATGATGCAGTAAATTTTCCGATGGTATTGGTGAAAGTGGATAGTTTTCAAATGGGTAACGCCAAAGGTAAACAAGATGCGAAGCCTGTACATTTGGTAAAACTCAAAGATTTTTATATTGGGAAATATGAAGTAACACAAGGTTTATGGCAGCAAATAATGGGTAATGAAAAGAATAGAAAATTAGATTGTTTGGATTGTCCTGTATATGATGTTTCATTAGACGACATACAACAATTTTTGATATCTCTAAATCAAGCGACAGGTAAGCGTTACAGGTTGCCAACGGAGGCAGAATGGGAATTTGCAGCAATAGGAGGAAATGAAAGTAAGAATTATAAATATTGCGGAAGTAATAATTTAGAGGAAGTGGCATGGTTTGAGTCTAACTCAGATATGAAAACACATCCTGTTGGACAAAAGAACCCAAATGAACTTGGTATTTATGATATGAGTGGTAATGTATGGGAATTGTGCAGCGACTGGTATTCAAAATCATTTTATAAAATAAGCCCTGTTGAAAATCCGAACAATACTGTTAAGAGTTCAAATCATGTGGTTCGTGGTGGCTCATGGCGAAGCGGAGAAGAACGCTGTCGTACACGTTCAAGGAATCGTGATATTCGCGACCATCGTATCAGCAATTGCGGATTTCGTTTGGTGTTAGAATTTTAAACTACTATTTGTATATTCGACAATCAGTTTTTTATTTGATATGCAATTTATTTTAAACAATAATACTGTTAACACACAACTGCCAACCGGCACGTTATTACTCGATTTTGTCCGATATCGCAAACATTTGACCGGAACGAAAATTGGTTGCCGTGAAGGTGATTGCGGTGCATGTACGGTATTGGTTGGTGAATTGATTGAAGGTGAACTGAAATACCGTTCTGTTACTTCTTGTTTGACGCCGATTGGTAATGTTCGCGGAAAACATGTCGTGACAGTAGAAGGAATCAATATGGAAACATTAAATCCAATACAACAAGCCATGAGTGATGAAGGAGCCACTCAATGTGGATTTTGTACACCCGGATTTGTCGTCTCTTTGGCAGGATTTTGTCTGACTAAAAGTGAATATACATATGAAGATGCTATTGCAGCCATTGATGGAAATATCTGCCGTTGCACAGGATATAAATCTATAGAACGCGCCGCAAAAAAGGTGTCGCTTATCATGCAGGAAAATAAGGGAGAAGAGCCTGTTGTATTTGTCAGTAAGAAAAAGATTCTTCCACACTATTTTTCTTTTATTAAAGAACGTTTACAATTGTTAAATACCGAAGATGATAGCAGACAGAATAATAAAAAGTTTGTCGGAGGAGGTACAGATTTATATGTACAAAAACCGGATGAGATGATTCATTCAGCCATTCATTTCACTATGCAGGATAATAGCTTGAAAGGAATTTCATTTGAAAATAATATTTGTACATTGGGTGCTTCTACAACAGTTTCAGAATTAATGGATTCAAAAGAATTCAGTAATTACTTTCCAGCATTTAATGAACATGTAAAATTGGTTTCTTCCACGCCGATAAGAAATATTGCAACAGTTTCTGGCAATTTTGTGAATGCTTCACCAATAGGTGATTTTACTATTTTCTTTTTAGCATTGAATTCCACCTTGCAATTAAGTGATGGAAAGAATAAGAGAAAAATTCTGTTAAAAGATTTTTACAAAGGGTATAAATCATTAGATAAAACAAATGAAGAGTTTGTAGAAAAAATAAGCTTTAATTTACCTGATAAAAACACTTTATTTAATTTTGAGAAAGTGAGCAAGCGAACAAATCTTGACATCGCAAGTGTTAATTCAGCCATACAATTACGAGTAGAAAATAATATAATTTACGAAGCACACGTTTCAGCAGGCGGAGTAAGCGCAACGCCACTTTATTTGACAAAAACATCTGGATTTTTGTTGAATAAAGAAATAAATGAAACATTAATTTTGGAAGCTGAAGAAATTGTACAATCAGAAATTGCTCCAATAAGTGATGCCCGCGGGACTTTAGAATATAAACGATTACTGCTGCGTCAATTATTCTTTGTCCATTTTTACAAATTATTTCCGCATATTCAAATAGAAAAAATAATGCACCCCTGATGAAGAATATCGATTCCACATCACACTTAAAAGGTGAATCCATTTATCTGGATGATATTCCTGTTGTTGGCGGTACTTTATTTTGCGCGGTATATGATTCACCGATTGCACATGGCAAAATTATAAAGTTAGATATTTCGGTAGCAGAACAATGCGAAGGTGTCGTGAAAGTTTTTACCTCTAAAGATATCAGAGGCGAAAATCAAATTGGTGGTATTATTCCTGATGAACCTTTATTAGCAGAAGAGATAGTTGATTTTTGCGGAATGCCCATTGTATTAGTCGTTGCCGAAACAACAGAATTGGCGAAAGAAGCTTGTAAAAAAATTATTTGTGAAATAGAACCATTAGATGTCATTACCGACCCGCGCGAAGCAAAGGAAAGAGGAAAATTGATTATGGCACCGCGCACTTTTCAAATAGGAAACCCTGAAAATGCATGGTCGCAATGTGAGTATATTTTTGAAGGCAGAGCTGACAGCAACGGACAAGAACATTTATACATTGAAACACAAGGAGC
>DAORIK010000126.1:5837-8112 GCA_035438465.1 Chitinophagales bacterium
TACTTTCTACCAAAATGCAGGCGCAGCAGCAGACCTTTCACCCGCAGTAATGGAAAGAACTTTGTTTCATAGTACCAATTCATATTTTATACCTAATGCGAAATGTACTGCTTACAGTTGCAAAACTAACTTGCCACCTAATACGGCATTTAGGGGTTTTGGCGGACCACAAGGAATGTTTGTAATTGAATCTGCGATTACAAAAGCAGCAGAATCCTTAGGTATTTCGGCTATTGAAATTCAAAAAAGAAATTTATTAAAGACAGGGGATGAGTTTTTGTACGGACAAAAAGCGGAAAGCGAAGCTAATATATGCTGGCAAAAAGCGGAAAAGAACTTTGAAATTGAAAAACTTATTAAAGAAACAACGCTATTCAATCAGGAAAATACAATTTATAAAAAAGGAGTTGCGATGATGCCAATTTGTTTTGGTATTTCATTTACCAAAACCCTTATGAATAATGCGCGGGCGCTGGTGCATATTTATTCGGATGGCAGCGTTGGCATCAGTACAGGTGCAGTAGAAATGGGACAAGGTGTCAATACTAAAATAGTACAAGTAGCAGCGCATGTACTTTCAATAGGAATTGATAAGATAAAAGTAAATTCAACCAATACATTTCGCATTGCAAACACATCGCCTTCGGCAGCAAGTGCAACTGCCGACTTAAATGGCAGAGCCACACAAATGGCATGCGAAATATTGTTGCTGCGTTTGCGACAGGTTGCCGCCGATGAATTAAAAACAGATATTTCTACGATTGAAATAAAAGACGAAAGAGTTTTAGTAAATGGTAAAGATGCTAACTTAAGTTGGAAGCAAGTAGTCTTGGCTGCTTTTTTGAAACGTGTCAATTTATCGGAGCATGCACATTATGCAACTCCTGAAATTCATTTTGATGTTACAAAAGAAAAAGGTCATCCATTTGCATATCATGTTTATGGTACCGCTGTATTTTCAGTTACGGTAGACTGCTTGCGTGGTATTTATAAAATAGATTCTGTACAAGTGATACACGATGTAGGAAAAAGCATGAATGAATTGGTAGACAGAGGACAATGCGAAGGTGGCATTGTACAAGGTATCGGCTGGATGACGATGGAAGAAGTTATTTATGATAAAAACGGAAAACTCCGGTCTAATGCATTATCTACGTACAAAGTACCTGATATTTATTCAGTACCAAAGGTACTTGATGTGCAATTTCATGAATCCGCACAAAAGAATTTAGCAATCTTAAATTCAAAGGCAGTTGGAGAACCACCTTTAATGTATGGTATTGGTGCTTACTTTGCCTTGCGTAATGCAATAAAAGCTTTTAATCCGAATGCTGATATTCCGTTTGATGCACCGATGACACCTGAGAAAGTGTTGATGTCATTGTACAAGAAAAACAACTAAATCTAAAAACAACTAATCTATTTTTAACCACATAGAGACATAGAAAAGAATAGATATTCAGACTGTAAATTTCTTATCGTTTGCCCTTAGAGTAAGATAGATTATTTATCGAAGATAAATACCTATTGTGTTTCTTTGCACACCTGGATTTGAAAATCACTGTACGGAAATTTTCTTTTTCAAAATCTATGTTTCTATGTGGTTAATATTTTATATCTTATCTTGTTATTGAAATTTATTCGTAGTGAAACAACTCAGTACATGGAAATTCATACAAGCTAATCTTGAAAAAGAGATAGCTGTGATGCTGTTGTATGTATTGGAAAGCAAAGGCAGCAGTCCGGGCAGACAGGGTTTTATGATGGCAGTGAATGCCGAAAATGAGATGCAGGGGTCCGTTGGCGGTGGTATTATGGAACATAAATTTGTGGAACTAGCAAAAGAAAAGCTGAAAGCAGATTCTACAGAAAGCATCGTACGCAAACAAGTACACAGTAAATCTGCAACTGCCAACCAAAGCGGCATGATTTGTTCCGGTGAACAAACCTTGTTTATTTATCGAGTAACAGATAAAGACGCCGCAGCGATAACAAGTATTATTTCTTGTTTAGAAAACAATAAAACAGGCACGCTGCTTTTACAACCCGATGGCATTTATTTTTCGGATGCCATTAAAGATGAACATTTTTCATTCAATTATAAAAATGAAGAAGACTGGAAATACACCGAACATTTAGGGTATATTAACCATTTATATATTGTGGGCGGCGGGCATTGCGCGTTGGCATTTTCACGACTGATGCGCACGATGGATTTTTATATACATGTATTTGAAGACCGCAATGATTTAAATACGTTTGTACAGAACGAAGC
>DAORIK010000127.1:0-8071 GCA_035438465.1 Chitinophagales bacterium
TTGCATTCGGCAATACTATTACTTTATTTACTTGTGTGGTGGTAAACGTTTGTCCTCCTACTGTTACACTTTGTCCTTCGCATATTGTTTGAGTGATAGAAGAAGTTGTTTTCGGATTTACCGTTAAGTTCAACGTTATTGTAGAATCACAACCTTTGCTGTTTGCATTCGGCAATACTATTACTTTATTTACTTGTGTGGTGGTAAACGTTTGTCCGCCTACTGTTACACTTTGTCCCTCACATATCGTTTGAGTGATCGATGAAGTCGTTTTCGGATTTACTGTTAAGTTCAAAGTTATCGTTGAATCACAACCTTTACTATTGGCATTCGGCAATACAATTACTTTGTTTACTTGTGTGGTTGTAAACGTTTGTCCGCCTACTGTTACACTCTGCCCCTCACATATTGTTTGAGTGATCGAAGAAGTGGTTTTAGGATTTACTGTTATGTTAGTGGAAAAAGGTGTACTCGCAACGCCTGCCTTATAAGCAGTTAAACTAACTGTATACGTTCCACTATTATTAAAAGTAGATAAAATTGTTGTAAGAGAAGTGGAAGTGGAAGGCGTTCCACCGTTTATTGTCCATCTTACCGAATCAGGACTACCTGTGGAAGTATTGGTGAATGTAATACTTGTTCCCTGACAAATACTTGTGTTACTTGAAGTAAAAGCTGCAGCAAAAGGAGGCGTGCCCGGATTAATTTTTATCCAGCCGTCATTCAAATCAAAAAATACATTTCCATTTCCTTTCACCTTAATACGTGCAGATGCATTATTAGTAGCAACATTTGGAATCAATACACTTTCTGTACCGTCATTCGCCGTAGCAGATGCTAATAAGTATGGAAACGTTCGGGCGCTATCCAGTGATAAATAAATATCTACATTCGCACAGGAAATGGGTGATGCTGTTGTACCCGCAACATTCCATGTAACCGTCTGATTTGTATTACCTGTAATTGTTGTGGCTGTCGCCTGACTTGTTACCCTGAATAATGTTGCTGTTGTTACAGACTTAATTGTCAAGTTATTATCAGGAGCATTATATGCACCATATCCATTTGCGTCAATATCTCTTACGGTGCATCTGAATTTTACATCACGTGTAGTTTCAGGCAGTATTTCCCCTTTGTACTTTATCACATTTCTGATTAAACTATCCCATCTCGGAAAAACGCGCGTACCGGAAGCAGTTGGAACAAATGAGCGGAAGATAGGTGCCGTTGTGTTATTGGCTGCATCCCAATTTCCTGCTGGCCCAATATCCCATTCTTCCCAGCAATAATTAACAGCATGGCCATTTGGATCTGTAGCGGAAGCAGTAAATTCGAAACTTGTTTTATAAGGAATAGAATAAGTAGCGGTATAATTCGTAACCGTAGGTGGTGTATTCCCCGAATTGGTAATTACAGCACATGAAGTTCCGCTTATATAATTAAATATTTCAATAATACTTGCTCTGTGAAAAATATCAATTGAGTGCGCCGCAATATCATTTACTCCACAAATTCCGGCATAAGCCATAATCGTAACACCACTACCTGGCTCGTAGGCAGTAGAAGAGTTTCCATTACCGGAGCATGAACCGGAATTAGCATTGAAGGTATGATTAGCTCCGAACTGGTGCCCCATTTCATGCGCTACATAATCTATGTCGAAAGCATCTCCTACAGGATTACTTGAACCGGTAACTCCTCTTGCCTTATTATTTGCATTACAAACACAACCTAAAAAAGCGACACCTCCTCCACCGGTACTGAACACATGCCCGATATCATAATTCGCCGATCCGATTCTAGCATTACATACCGTTTGGTTTTCTCCAAGCATCGCTCCTCCATTGTTATTCGAATAATTATCACTTCCTATAAAAATAAGCGTATCATTTTTGGCCACTAAATTCATGTGTATAGATAAATCTTTCTCATATACACCATTTACCCTGTTCATGGAAGTAACCATAGCACTCAATACGCGTGGTTTTGTTACCGTTGGAGCGGCTACTGCATTTGAATATTCAATGGTACAGGCCAGTGCCAAACGAAATGTTCTTCTAACTCCATCTGTAACACTGTTTCCCTGATTGTCCTGTTGAATAAGTCTGTTTTGAGAACCGGGTATCTGATCTCCCACTTCACAAACAGAATAATTATTATCTGCTCTTGTATAATCTTTCTTAAAATAACAATTATAGTAGCCGGTATTTACATTGCTATATGGATCTATAAAATAGATACCATCAACACCAAATACCATAGCATGGAAACCAAATTCCGTATAGTCAAGTTTGGCAGTTATAAAAGGATTGTCAACACATATAGCCTGATATGTTTTTATCATAGGATATTTCTCTGCCAATGCTTTTTCCATACATGTACTTTCAAACACGTTGAATTTCATTTCACCACCATCAGGTGTAGGTAATATTAACTGCGCAGGTATTGTACTTCCTTCAGCAGGAATAGTTTTTTGAAATAACCTGAAATCGGCATCATTCAACTGCACTAAAGAAGCAATTTGAGGGATAATCTTACGTTCCCCTTCAATTGTCAGATTTCTTCCGGATACTTTTTGCCATAAGGATGTTGCAGCAAATGAATTCAGCATAATCATGCTGAAAACTAACGAGAGAAAATAGTTCATTTGTATTAATTGATTTTTATAAAAATATCCTCTTCTTAAGTTTCCAAAAGGAAAATCTGAACAGTTATTTTATTTGATTTAATTGTTTACGAAATAATATACAAAGATACGGATGTAGCGATAATTATTATAATTAATTAGTCACAATCAGCCCACTTTTAAACAAAAAAAGACCGAAGTAATTACTCCGGTCTTTCTATATATTAAAAAAGATCTTATTATTTCTTTTTTGCAGCAGTTTCTGCTTTTGCAGCATCTGTTGCCGCAGATTTCAACGCTCTTGTAATCTCTACTGAAACTAAAGGGATAGATGGTGAATTTAACACTTCAAATCCTTCTTCTTTAATATCTCTTACTTTAAAAGATTGTCCTAATTTTAATGGTGTGATATCCACTTCGATAGTATCTTTCAGGTTTTCAGGTGTAGATTTTACTCTAACTTTTCTAACCTTCACTAATAATTTACCACCTTCTTTAACACCCGGAGACTGTCCAACTACTTTAATTGGAATTTCAACAGTTACAGGAACTCCCGGCACTAATTTATGAAAATCTACGTGACGGATTTCTTCTGTGATAGGATGTGCCTGTACATCTTTCAACAATGCCTCATGAACTGTTCCGTCAATGTTAATGAGCGCTTTAAAAAATTTGGGTGTGTACAGAATCCCTCTCAACTCTGATATAGTTGATGTGAAGTGTACCACCTCGTTTCCCGCATACATCACGCATGGAATATTGCCTGCAGCTCTGTCTGCTTTAGTGGCTACTTTTCCCACGTTTGTTCTTGCTTTTCCGCTAATGGTAATGGTTTGCATAAAAATTTACTTTTTTTGAATGAATAATGAATTAATTGATTTAAACTCGTGCGCATTTCTGATGGCTCTTGCAAACAAGGAAGCCACGGACAGCACTTTTATTTTAGAACTTTGTTGTTTTAAAGGAATAGTATCGCATACTACTAATTCAGTCAATGAAGATTCTTCAATCTTCTCATATGCTTTGCCTGATAAAACTGGGTGTGTAATTAACGCACGAACGCTCTTTGCGCCTTTTTCCATAATAAGATTTGCTGCCGCGCATAAAGTACCGCCTGTATCTATCAGGTCATCTACTAAAATTACGTTTTTCCCAGTTACATCTCCTATCAAGCGCATAGATTCAATTTCATTGAATTTTGCTCTGTGTTTATCACATATCACCAATTCGGCATCGAACTGGCGAGCGTAGTTTCTTGCTCTTTTGATTCCTCCAACATCAGGAGAAGCAAAGACTAATTCATCTAAATTTAATTCTTTCAGATATGGAACAAAAATGGCATTGGCTTCCAGATGGTCAACAGGGATATCAAAAAATCCCTGAATCTGAGCTGAATGCAAATCCATAGTCATTATACGCTGTGCGCCTGCTGCAACCAACATATTGGCAACTAACTTAGCACCTATTGCCACGCGTGGTTTATCTTTTCTATCCTGGCGAGCCAGCCCAAAATACGGAATAACAGCCACCACATAACCTGCTGATGCCCTTTTGGATGCATCTAACAGTAATAATAATTCCATTAAGTTGTCTGCAGGCGCAAAAGTGCTTTGCATACAAAATACGTATGAACCACGGATACTCTCGGTAATAACAGGCTCAAACTCTCCATCGCTGAACTGCATCACCTCCACAGGTGTTAAATCCTGGCCATAGCTTTCCGCAATCTTATTGGAAAGATACTGTGTGCATCTGCCGGAAATTAATCGTATGTCTGGAATTACCACTTGTTTTTACCGATTTTGAGGTGCAAAGATACGAGTTTATCTGCAAATGTAAAAATGAAATCGGGTATTAATGATTTAGTAAGAAAAAATTGAAATGTTATGGGCGTTACTGAGTCATTATTTAACGAAAGAGTTCAAAAAACATCCAGCCTTGTTATCTTGTTATGCTAATTACCTCAACATATAATAATCTCCTCTTCCATCTTTATTGTATAAAATCAATCCGAGTTTAGTCAGTTTTACTAAGATGACATTAGCTCGCTGTAAGGAAATATTTAATCTGCGGGCATATTCTTTAGGTAGTAAAAATTCATTTTTTTGTAAAAAATCCAATGCAAACTGCTCCTTGGAGTCCAGTTTATGTTTGCTCAATCCTTCCACATTTTCATACTCCAGCATTTTTTGTGTGTTCTTGGATGCCACCATTGTTTTATCATTGCTGCGCATATACAACTGCCATTCGTCGTGGTCATCCAATGCAAAATGCGGCTTGCGTAAACTGTTTATAATTTCAGCCTCCAACACAACCAAATCATCTATAGTTTCATAAATTGTAAAAGAAATATCTACCGGAGGATCACAAAAATGTTCCGCTGCTTCGTAAAGCATATACATTTCTTCTTCCGCATCACAACCTATTAATTCACCATTATCGCGCACCCCTACCAGTAATTTTCCACCCCGGTTATTGGCAAACGCTGCCAATGTACGTGCAATTTTTTTTTGATTATTAATACTCTGCTTAAAATCCAACTGCACACCTTCACCTTTATCAATTAAACGCTCCAATGGCTCAGTATCATATTTTATTACCGGGTCAAATCTCATCTTGTTACAAAATAACAGATTATAAATGATTGTAATTCATAATAGTTCAAAGAAAACATCCTCTTAAACTAAATTTTTTCTAATTTAATACATATTTTTACCTGAATTAGCTGAATTCTACTCATGCTCAAATCTGTCATTCCAAGAATCAAAGACTGGCCTATCAACCTGATAGCGCAAAAAAGAGATAAAATATTACAGGAAACGATTTCTGAGGCGGTACTGGAATTTAACAAATCGTCTCCAACGCTTCCTCAATTACGCGACCAGTTACAAAAAACATTGTATCTGGAGAATATTCGTATTAAAGCAGATTCCTGGGAAGTAGACCCGGAAGACGAACGTGAATTCTGGGGAAAGATAAAAAAACGTTTACTACAGGCCGACCCTGCACATATGGATGAGGATATTTCCAAAGAACAACATCAGGAAATGTTGCAGGATATTATGTCGCGCTATGCCAATGAAATTATAGCGCATTTCAATCCTAATATGTTTTGGTTTGCACGGCAATTACTCGTTCGCGTATTTGCACGACTTTTTAATTCGCATTTTGGCGGCTTCAAAGGCATCTTTAATCCGCAGGAAAAACTGAAAGATAAATTAGTGGTAGCAGGTCCTGTTGAAAAATTACGCAATCTTTCTTTAAAAGGAACAGTCATATTAGTGCCAACACATTTCAGTAATTTAGATTCTGCCATCATTGGTTTTGGTATGGATTATATCGGTATGCCTGCCTTTCAATATGGTGCGGGATTGAATTTATTCAATTCTAAAATATTCAGCTTTTTTGCAGGAAATCTGGGGGCTTATAAATTAGACAGAAGAAAGAAAAATCCTATATATCTGGAAACCCTGAAATCTTATTCTAAGACAAATGTTTTAGCCGGAGCACATACCATTTTTTTTCCCGGCGGTACACGCTCACGTGCAGGAAATATAGAAACAGAATTAAAGCTGGGATTGCTCGGTACCGTGATAGAAGCGCAACGGATTCACTTTGAAAAAAATCCCGCCAACTTAGCACCGAAAATATTTGTTGTGCCTTTAACCATTAGTTATAATTTTGTGTTAGAAGCATCTTCCTTAATAGAAGACCAGTTAAAACGAACCGGAAAAGAACAATATTTAGTACACGACAAACCACAAGCTGCGGGAAAAGGTATCTGGAAATTCTTCTGGGAAACATTTTCAAAATCAACGGATTTAACGCTTTCACTAAGTGAACCGATGGATGTGTTTGGAAATGCACTGGATGATGATGGAAACAGCCTTGATAAATTTGGGAATCCACTGAATATAAAAGATTACTTTGTAAACAAAGGACAATTAAAAGCAGACGACCAGCGCGAAATGATTTACACACAAATGCTCGGGGATAAAATTTTGGAAGGATTTTTTAAAAACAATGTCGTCTATGCTTCTCATGTGGTAACTTTTGTTGCTTTTGAATTATTAAATAAAAAATTAGATTATCCTGATTTATTTACGCTGATGCGTACTTCCGATGATGACCGTGAAATAAACTGGGATGAATTTAAAACATCGGTAAAAAGAGTCATTGATGAATTGTATATGTTAAACAACAGAGGCATGATAAAACTTGCGCCACATATGACTACAAAAGAACTGCACGAAATTATTGAATTGGGAATTATGAATGTGTGTATGTATCATCCGAATTTGCCTATTATGCGCACAAAAGAAGGAAATATAACGAGCGAAGACTTGAAATTATTGTATTACTATCACAACAGATTATTAGGATATGGACTTCACAAGCACATCTGATAAATATCCGGTAGCTGTTATCGGTGCGGGCAGTTTCGGTACTGCAGTCGCAAACCTGTTGGCAGAAAACGGTGAGGTTTTATTTTACTCACGACGGCCTGAAGCTGTAGAAATTATCAATAAGGAACGAAAAAATAACGGACAGGATATGCATCCGAATGTGACAGCAACGAACGATATGCAGGAGATTACCGATAAATGCTATTTGCTGTTTCCTTCTGTTTCTTCCGATGCGTTTAGAGAAGTGATGCAATCGATGGCAAAATATTTACGACCGCATCACATGATGATACATTGTACCAAAGGGTTTGATATAAAATTAGAGCCGGGCAAAACTATTCTGGATAAAGATGTGACGCTTCAGGTATCCGATATTTACACGATGAGTAAAGTGATACTGGAAGAAACCTGTGTGAAGCGTGTAGGTTGTATGAGCGGACCTAACTTAGCCCGAGAAATTGCCAGTCAGCATCCGGCGGCTACCGTCATTGCAAGCAAGTTTGAAGAAGTGATACGAGAAGGCGAAACAGCTATTCGCAGTAAACGCTTACAAGTATATGGCAACCATGATATTTATGCCGTAGAACTGGCAGGTGTGCTAAAAAACTCTATGGCACTGGCAGCGGGTGCTTTAGGTGGCTTAGGGTACGGTCAGAATGCGATGGCATTTTTAATAACACGCGGTATGGGTGAAATTATCCGTTTAGCTACAGCGATGGGTGCAGACAAACAGGCTTTCCTTGGTTTAGCGGGTATCGGTGATTTGGTAGCAACATGTACTTCTCCGTTAAGCAGAAATTATACCGTTGGTTCCCGTTTGGCAAAAGGAGAAACATTGGAACAAATCATTGCTACTTCCACAGAAGTGGCTGAAGGTATAAAAACAGTAAGTATTTCCAAGAAACTATCTGATTCAACAGGTGTAAAAACACCGATTATTCAAACTATCTATAAAGTATTGTTTGAAGGATTAAATGTAGAACAGGCACTTGGTTTTCTGATGGAATACCGCTGGGGTTATGATGCTGATTATATGTAA
>DAORIK010000128.1:0-8064 GCA_035438465.1 Chitinophagales bacterium
CTGTGAAAAAAGCGCGTCACATTGCAATATTGCCTTATGTTACTGACCTTTTAAAATAACGAATCATGGAAGTAATCTTATTAAAAGACGTAGATAATTTAGGAACAAAATTCGACGTAGTAAACGTAAAACCGGGCTATGGTCGTAATTTCCTGATACCAAAAGGTTTCGCTCAGGTAGCGAATGTGTCGAACAAAAAACACAATGAAGAAATTAAAAAACAACAATCTGCAAAAATTGCTAAACTAATCGAAGATTATAAGGCATTAGCAGAAAAGTTGAAAGCTTCTAAAATTGTAGTAGGTGCTAAGGCAGGAACTACTGGTAAATTGTTCGGAAGTGTGACCAATATCCAGGTAGCTGAAGCGTTGAAAAAACAATTCGACCTGACTGTTGACAGAAAGAAAGTACATATCATCGGAGAAGTAAAAGAAGTAGGTTCGTACAAAGCAACAGTGAATCTGTACAAAGAAGTGGTTACGGAAATTGAATTTGAAGTAGTAGCTGAATAGCTATAACCGCAAATAGTTATATTAATCAATAAAAAACGCTGAACGAGAGTTCAGCGTTTTTTTATTTTGTCTGAATTTGGATTTACAGGATTCTCAGATTGCCGGATTTTTTATTCCTCTTTCTTCAAATCCAATCCAATAATCCTTTAATCCAATAATCCAAATTCAGACAAATAAATCACTCGTACCGTAGCGCTTCTATCGGGTCTAATTTGGAAGCCTTAAAGGCAGGATAAATTCCGGATATTAATCCTACTACTAAGCAAAATCCAATCCCAACCAGCATCCACATCCAAGGTATAATAAATGTACCTCCAATAGAAAGAGAAACAGCATTACCTGCAATAATGCCTAATATAATTCCAAGTAAACCACCCATCTGGCAAATAACAATGGCTTCCAGTAAAAACTGTAAACGTATAGTTTGATTGTTGGCACCGATAGCTTTTAATGTACCAATTTCTTTTGTGCGTTCCGTCACACTAACAAGCATAATATTCATCAACCCGATGGCGGCACCGATTAATGTGATGATACCAATGATAAAACCTGCAACAGTTGCATAGCTCATTTTTTCAACAAACATACCCGAAATACTATCGCTTTTCAGTAAGTCAAAGTTAACGCCTTCACCGGGATGTAACTTGCGGACATTGCGCATCACTAAAGTCGCTTCATCTTCTACAGGCTGCATATTTTCGGGGTCGTCGCCTTTTACGCTTATTACATACGAAGGATTATCGTAAGTATAAAGCTGACGCGCTTTAGTTAAAGGAATCAACACAATATTATCAGTGGTTATAAAACTTGATCCTTTTTCATCCAGTACTCCAATCACTTTAAACTTCACATCATCTATGCGTACAATTTTATCTTCAATAGTGTAATCTTTGCCAAATAACTTTTTAGCAACCGTGTAGCCAAGAATTACGACATTAGTACCGAGTTTTAAATCTGTTTCTGTGAAATTTCTTCCCTGTAATAAAACATAACTTTCATTACCAATATAATTTTCATCGGAGCCAAATACTAAAATATTCGGATTCGTTTTTTTATTACTGTATTTTACCGTTGAGCCTTGATTGCCAATGTACTGTATAGATGTTGAGTACCTGCTGTTAAATTTTTCTTTAAACTGGGTAGCTTCCATGTAGCTGATGCTCCTAAAAACTTTTTGTGCTTCATCTGCGTCAGAATCTAAGTTGAACCCTAAGCTTTTATTGCGTATCTTAAAAGTACCTGCACCCATGCTGCTGAAACTTTGCGACAAATATCCTTTTAAGCCATCCACAGAGGTAAGAATTCCTACCAGTGCCATAATACCAAAACCGATAATACAACATGTAATAACTGTGCGCACAATATTAGTTCGCACGGAACGATAGGCTAAAGAAAGTATTTCCCAAAAATTCATAGTATAAATGTAGCAAGTAATTAGTAGAAATGAAAAAAACAATATTACAACTCATATTCTGTATTACGCTCAGGATATCGCCAGTTGATGTACAAGGACGAACAAATTACGGTACCATTTATAAAGTAATTTTCTTTTCCTGTAATATTGAATACAAACCCGAATACTGTTTTTCTTTCCGGAATTTCAATTTCTTTAAAATCAATAATGTTTTCCAGCTCATCGTCGTTTAATAAGAAAAGTTGATCAGCATGCCAGGCATCCGGCCAGGATGCATTTGGTGAGATATTAGTATAAAATACTTCACGACATTCGATATCGACATTTACATAATATCCAAAATCAAAACTTGCCTGAATATACAAACAGTATTCATCTGAAGTATACACTTTAAACTCAAAACCTGCATTATACGCATGTTTATTGAACAGTTGAATGGCTTTTTGTAGGTCAGTTAAGGTTGAAAATACCGGCATGTTTTCAAAAATAATATTTGTTATTGATTGGTGAACTTTTTACGCACTTTTTAAGTTGATAATTTTAGAGAAATCTCTAATAAAAAATCGTACCTTTGCGCTCGATTTTAAATCTTATTTCCTAATCTTTTAAATACCAATTCCATGATTTTTGACTTGGATATGATTAAAAAGGTGTACGCAGAATTTCCTGCGAAAGTGGATAAAGCTAAAACACTTTTGAATAGACCTTTAACTTTAGCCGAAAAAATTTTATTTGCTCATTTACACGAATCTCAAGACTTGCAGAATTTTGAGCGTGGCAAATCCTATGTAGATTTTGCTCCGGACCGCGTAGCTATGCAGGATGCAACCGCGCAAATGGCCTTGTTGCAGTTTATGCAGGCAGGTCGCAAAAAAGTAGCTGTACCATCAACTGTGCATGCAGATCACTTAATTCAGGCAAAGATTGGAGCAGATAAAGATTTGCAGGAAGCAATTAACAAAAATAATGAAGTGTATAATTTCCTGGCATCTGTTTCTAATAAATATGGCTTGGGTTTTTGGAAGCCGGGTGCGGGTATTATTCATCAGGTTGTTTTGGAAAACTATGCGTTCCCGGGTGGGATGATGATTGGAACTGACTCACATACTGTAAATGCAGGCGGTTTAGGTATGATTGCTATTGGTGTTGGCGGCGCAGATGCTGTGGATGTAATGGCAGGAATGGCCTGGGAATTAAAATGGCCAAAATTAATTGGTGTGAAACTGACCGGAAAATTAAACGGATGGACTTCTCCAAAAGATGTTATTTTAAAAGTAGCGGGTATTCTTACAGTAAAAGGTGGAACCGGTGCTATCGTAGAATATTTTGGTGAAGGTGTAACGTCCATGTCTTGTACAGGTAAAGGTACGATAGCGAACATGGGTGCAGAAATCGGAGCTACCACTTCTACTTTTGGATACGATGATTCTATGTCGAGATATTTGAAAGGAACAGGTAGAGCGGAAGTCGCAACATTAGCGGATAGCATTAAGACATATCTGAATGCAGATAAAGAATGTTATGATGAACCTGAAAAATATTTTGATCAGGTAATCGAAATTGATTTAAATACCCTAGAACCACACTTAAATGGTCCGTTTACGCCGGATTTAGCTACACCAATTTCTAAAATGAAAGAAGAAGCATTGAAAAATGGCTGGCCATTAGATGTAAAAGTGGGTTTAATTGGTTCTTGTACCAACTCATCCTATGAAGACATTTCACGTTCGGCTTCTTTAGCAAAACAAGCCGTGGAAAAACAAATCAAACCAAAATCACAATTTACCATCACACCAGGTTCAGAGCAAGTACGTTTTACCATTGAACGGGATGGCTTCATCGATACATTCGAAAAAATCGGTGCGAATGTTTTTGCAAATGCATGCGGACCTTGTATCGGTCAGTGGAGCAGAGAAGGTGCTGAGCTGGGAGAGAAAAACACTATCGTTCACTCGTTCAACAGGAATTTTGCAAAGCGTGCCGATGGAAATCCAAATACATATGCATTTGTTGGTTCGCCTGAATTAGTAACAGCTATTGCCATTGCAGGTCGTTTAGATTTCAATCCAATTACAGATACATTAACCAATGAGAACGGTGAACAGGTAAAGTTAGACGAACCAACAGGTTTTGAATTGCCGCCAAATGGTTTTGCAGTAGAAGATGCAGGCTACCAAGCACCGGCAGAAGATGGTTCTACTGTAGAAGTAATTGTAAGTCCAACTTCTGATCGGTTACAATTATTAGAAGGCTTTAAACCTTGGGAAGGAACAGACCTGAAAGGTTTGAAATTGTTGATTAAAGCAAAAGGAAAATGTACAACCGACCATATTTCGATGGCTGGCCCATGGTTGCGTTTCCGCGGACATTTAGATAATATTTCCAATAATATGCTGATTGGTGCTGTAAATGCATTCAACGATAAAACAGATAATGTATTGAATGAAGTGAGCGGAGAATACGGACCGGTGCCGGCAACAGCAAGAGCATATAAAGCTGCCGGTTTAGGATCTATTGTATTTGGTGATGAAAATTATGGCGAAGGTTCTTCGCGAGAGCATGCTGCTATGGAGCCACGTCACTTAGGAGTCCGTGCTGTAGTAGTAAAATCGTTTGCACGTATTCATGAAACCAACCTGAAAAAGCAAGGTATGTTGGCGTTGACATTTGTAAATAAAGATGATTATGAAAAAATTCGGGAAACAGATACAGTAGATGTAGTTGGTTTAACTGAATTTGCACCTGGTAAAAACTTGACTATTGTACTACATCACAAAGATGGTTCTACAAATAGTTTTGAAGTGGCACATTCTTACAATGAGCAACAAATTGGATGGTTCAAAGCAGGCTCTGCCCTTAATTTGATTAAGCAGCAAGTTGCTGGTTAATATTATTGCGGGACTAGCAAGATATTAAACTAAATAAATAATATTAAAACCGTCAGAAATACTGACGGTTTTTTATATTAAATATTATCAGTAGCTTAGTGAGTATTATTTATGAGAAAAATTCCTGTATTTTTTATTCTGTGTTTACTGTTGTTTTCCTGTAAAAAAGAAGGTGTCAATACAATCCCCGAAACATTATTATATGCAAAACGTGGCGAGAATCCCGGCATTTATGACCAGCAGGGAAGATTCATCATCTTGCGCGGTGTTAACTATAATGTCTTAGGCGATTACTGGCAGGGAAATGTGTCGGTAGCGAATACAAAGCCATACGAAGAAAGTGATATAAAGATGATGGCAAGTTATGGGGTTAATTGTGTCCGTTTACTTTTTAGCTGGAGTAAACTGGAGCCGGTACAAGGGCAGTATAATCAGAATTATATCAACCAAATAAAGAGCGTAATAGAAACAGCCGCAAAATATAATATTTATGTATTGTTAGATATGCACCATGATGCATGGGGGAAATATATCGTCACACCATTAACAGAAACTTGTGAGAAACCCAATAAAGGCTGGGATGGAGCACCGGATTGGGCAACAATTACAGATGGCGTTTCTACCTGCACGGTAGATGGATCGCGTGAGAGTGCCCCTGCTGTATATCATGCATTTCAGAATTTCTGGGACAACACTAACGGCATACAAGATGCAGCCATTAATGCCTGGAAAACTCTTGTAAAACAAACAGCAAAATATTCAAATGTTATTGGTTATGATTTGTTGAATGAACCTAATCTAGGATATAAACCAATTAATCAGGAGGCAGCCAAATTAGGAAACTACTACAGAAAAACAATCAATGCAATTCGGACGGCAGAACAAGAAGCAAATGCATTCCGACATATTATATTCTTTGAAATGAGTGTTACATGGAATGGGCAGCCAATACCTTTTATTCCGTTTCCGGATTTTACAACCGATGAGAATATCATTTTCGCACCACATCATTATTTTGAATCAATTTCATATTTACTCACCATTGAACAAGGACTGGATTTATTATATGGTCTATCGAAACTTTTTAAAACAGGAACATTTGTAGGTGAGTTTGGTTTCTTTGGAAATCCCGGAGCTGATGTAGAAAAGTATAAACGCTTTGCAAAAAAAGAAGATGCTAATTTCAGTGGTTCTACCTGGTGGCAATGGGCGCAGGCACCCGGCGACCCGCATGGTATTAGCTGGGATGGTACTCAATATGATAACACATCTATGCATCTGATAGAAATAGACAAACAAGGTAATTTCACAGGGAATAAAAATGAATTTTATCTGAATGTGTTAAACAGAACCAGACCAAACGCAATTTGTGGAACACCTGTTAAATTACTATCCAATCCTGATGATGGTACTATGGAGTTACAGGCTAAATCTATTCAAGAAGGAATTACCTCACTCTGGGTTCCTGACAGATTCGGTGAACCAATTATCACAGGTGATAATATTTTTTCTGCTATTGTATCTAAAACACAAGGAGGATATTTAGTGGATGTTGAAGTGAAAGGAAATTACACAATATTTGTTAGATTTTAAGTATTCTTATTGCCGTTTTAACATTTGATACTTAATTTAAATAATTTACACAAGTAATACTTTTTTTTACTAACTTTATAACACGCCGTTAAAATAAATTATTATGAAAAAACGTATACAACTATTTACCTTTTTATCTTTTCTCTTTTTTAATATATATGCTGTAGACGGAGACGTGGCAAGCGATTTTCCTGTTACCAACGGATATTATCAAACTATTGATTTAGATGATAATACGCCATGTAATTGCAATGAAAAAACACAAAGAATGTATGATATGACCAAAGGATTATATCCCAAAGATGTAATTAAATATGAACTTCATCCATATAAAATTACTTTGGGTAATTCATATTTGGCGGCTCCTAAGCTTTTTAAGGCATTAGAAAACGACAGGAGTGTTTATAAAGTTTCTTTGATTGACTGGAAATACATGATGTTGCTGACCACAAAAGATTTTGATGCACTGTCTTTTGAAACAGCAGCTTTAAAGGTGTTTAGTTCATTTTCAAAGATGCAGGCAGATGAATTTCTAAAGTTGAAAAATATGGAATCTTACAACGAATATATGATTGAGAAGGAAAAGACTAATAAAAATTGATAGATGTCTAAAAATTATTGTCCTGCAAATAAACAATCTTTATGAAGAATTTCTACTTAAAAATATTTTCTTTTATTTCTTTACTATTGCTATTGTCAGTCTCAAACAAAGCATTTGCACAAAAAAATCTTAAACTTAAAATTCTTTCTGTAAATTTTACCCGCGCAACAGGTACTGACTGTGATGGAGGATATTGTCTTAGTGGTGATGGACCTATGGATATAGTCTTTGATATAGATGACGGGGGAACAGATGTTGATGAAGATTGTCATGAAGGAGCAGATAATACAACGAATTATACATGGAATGCAAACTTCAATGTTTGGGATAGAAATTATGATTATGGATGTCAGTGGCCTACAGGTAATATAAACTTTAAGGTGGAAGCATGGGAAAGAGATCAGACAGCTTGTATAAAGGAGCAATGCAGTTTCGGTGATTTTTTAAATGCTTTTTCAGATAAGATCTGTGATGTTCCTATGGTTATACCATGGCCATCGAATGTCAACGGTACATATGCAGGCACGCCTCAAACCTGTACATTTAATGCAAATTATGATGGTGATGGAAACTGTACAGGTACTATAACGGTAAATTACCAATGGGAAGTTACGGGTAACTGGAAAGCACAATCCAGTGATGATTATATTTGTGGTGCATATAATTTGGGCGGACTTTCTGCCGGGGCAACATTATCAAGAACCAATTTTAATAACTATGGTTATAGTTCAGAAGATATTTGCAGTAACAACGAGCCAAATGTCAGTAATAGTGATGAAACAATATGGTTGAAATTTAAGACCGGTGCAAACCCCGGTACTAATATTAATGTAGATGTCAGCGCAGATGGAGGTACAGGAAGCGGTGGAGCATGTGCCTTTGGAGAAATAGTAGCAGGTTGGTGTAAAGTATATGAAGGACCTGATAATTTATCAGGATGTCCATTTAGTTATTCTGTTAATCACTTTTCAGCAAATGGAATTAATCAAGTAGGTAGTACCGGATTAGATTTAAGTGATATTGATATTAAATGTCCGAAACCTAACCAGACTTATT
>DAORIK010000129.1:0-7947 GCA_035438465.1 Chitinophagales bacterium
GAAAATCCAACCGTTTATTTGTTATGATATTCGCTTCCCTGCCTGGTGCCAGAATAACGATAATGCCGACTTACAAATCTATGTAGCCAGCTGGCCTCAAAAGCGTATCCATCACTGGCAAACGTTATTGCAAGCACGCGCTATCGAAAACCAATGTTATACCGCAGGTGTAAACAGGATTGGTTCCGATTTTTATGGTAATGCACACAACGGACACAGTTCTGTATATGATTTTACCGGCAACAAAATCTGCGACATGCAAGCTAAAAATGGCATAGAAATTGTTAAAATATCTAAGATTGAATTAGATAAGCATAAAGAACGCTATCCATTTTGGAAGGACAGGTAACATATAAGCGCTAAATAAGTATCTTTGTCGACCCGATAATTATGTTCTTGTAACACTAAAATTAAGTAAATATGCAAAAATTGATAACTGCCATTTTGATTGTTTTTTCAAGTTTATCCATTATGGCAAATGAATCTGATGACTCTAAAACAATTAAAGAGAAAGTAAATGACAAGGATAGCTTTTCTTATGTTATTATCAACACAGATTATGGTAATATCAAAATACGGTTATACAACGAAACACCTTTACATAAAGCTAATTTTCTTAAACTTGTACAACAAGGTTTTTTTGATTCCACTTTATTCCATCGTGTTATACCCAATTTCATGATACAAGGTGGTGACCCAAACTCAATAAAAGCTAAACCGGGTCAGGCACTTGGCAGTGGTGATGTTGGCTATAGAATTCCTGCCGAATTTAATCCTGCCTTGATACATAAAAGAGGTGTGTTGGCTGCTGCCCGTGATGGAAATCCTGAGAAAGCTTCATCCGGTTGCCAGTTTTATATAGTACAGGGAAAGAAATTCACCGACGAAGAATTAGATCAAATTTCTAAATCGAGAAATATTACCTGGACAGATGAACAAAAAGCTATATATAAAGAAATCGGTGGTGCAGCATTCTTAGATATGATATATACTGTTTTTGGCGAAGTAGTTTCAGGCATGGATGTAGTTGATAAAATCGCAGCTGAACCTTGTGATGCCAATGACCGCCCTGTAAAAGATGTAAGAATGAAAAAAGTAATGGTAGTAGAATAATAATGGAAAGCCCGGCTACAGAATTTTCATACGATGAGGTGGAATGGAACGATGTATTAACTACACTGGAAAAACGTTTTGGAAAAAAACCGGATGTACAAACCATCATTTTTTTGGTAGGACACAGAGAATTAGGAAAACATCAGGTGAAATTTACCAAAGAACAAAAGCAGGATTTAATACATGTAGGTGTTTGTACGTTGCTAAGTCAGGCTAATTACTACTCTTTTCTGGATGTTGATGAAGACGGTTGGCCGCATTTCGAATACAATCGCGAACAACCCAAACTCAGTCATGAGCAACAGGAAATACTGTTAAAAAAAATGATTATAGAATATTTTAAAAACCTTTAAATAGATTTTATGAGAAAAAAAATTTTATCCTTATTCATAACCTTTTTCAGCATTGTACACATTGTATATGCTGCAAACGATTCAAAAACAAATGACAAAAAAATGGACAGTTCTACTTATGTTTTAATTTCAACAAATTTGGGTGATATCAAAATCAAATTGTATGATGAAACACCACAACACAAAGCTAATTTTATAAAAATTATTAAAGACGGCGTTTTGGACAGCACTTTATTTCATCGCGTGATTCCGGAATTTATGATACAAGGTGGTGACCCGACTTCTAAAAACGCACAACCCGGACAACCTTTAGGAATGGGCAGTTTAGGTTATCGCGTACCTGCAGAATTCAACAAAAACTTCATTCACAAACGTGGTGCTTTGGCTGCAGCACGTGATAACAATCCTGCAAAAGCAAGTTCATCCTGTCAGTTTTATCTTGTACAAGGAAAAAAATACTCCCGCCAGGATTTAACCGTGTTAGCACAACGTACAAATAATAGCTGGACAGAAGAACAACTGAAAATATATGAAGAAATTGGCGGCACACCATTTTTAGATATGAATTATACAGTATTCGGAGAAGTGGTTTCCGGGTTAGAGGTGATTGATAAGATTGTAGCACAGCCGCGAGATGGAAACGATAGGCCGACAACAGACGTTAGAATGAAAGTAACAATTGTAGAATAATAAATTACAACTTATGCTTTTTAAAAATCCGGAATGCAATTTGTATTTCGGATTTTTTATTTACATTTAATTATGCAAGCTTATCTCATATCAGTAAAAAAATTATTCGCGTATTATAAAAAATTGGGCGACGATGCCATGGCACAGGTTGCTGATGAAAAATTATTTTTTCAAACCAATGAAGATTCTAATTCTATTGCCATCATTGTACAGCATTTGGCAGGAAATATG
Source organism: Chitinophagales bacterium (assembly GCA_035438465.1). Classification (GTDB taxonomy): domain Bacteria; phylum Bacteroidota; class Bacteroidia; order Chitinophagales; family JADIYW01; genus JADJSS01. Next base: position 2,388 of record DAORIK010000129.1, read on the forward strand.
TTATCACGATGGACCGATTTTCTGACTACTGATGGTGAAAAAGAATGGCGCAACCGTGATGCAGAATTTGAAGTTACAATAAATACAAGAGAAGAATTAATATCGTTCTGGAACCGTGGCTGGAAATGTTTGTTGGATGCATTAGAACCATTAACCGAAAGTGATTTAGATAAAATCGTATACATCAGAAATGAAGGCCATACCGTTTTAGAAGCGATTAACCGGCAATTAGCGCACTATCCGTATCATGTAGGGCAAATTGTATTTTTAGCAAAAATGTTAAATGATAACGAATGGAAAAGTTTATCCATTCCAAAGAATAAATCTAAAGAATACAATCAACAAAAGTTTTCACAAGAAAAAAACAATTCATTTTTTACGGATAACGTTTAGTTTGGTTTAATTGTTGATTATATTCGAAAAAAACAGCTTTATGCCTACACGAAAAATTATTGTTTCATGTTTGTTATTATCATTTGTTATAACATTAGCTTCGTTTAAATCAAAAGATGACAAACAACCTGAATGGAAAAATGTACAAATTTTTCCAAAAGATATTTCTGACCAGTTAATGATGGATGTAATGGAGAATTATAGTACATCGCTTGGTGTAGAATGCACGCACTGTCATGTGGAAGGCAATATGGCTGCCGATGACAAAATTGAAAAATCCATTGCGCGGAAGATGATGAACATGACGAATGAAATTAATACAACTTATTTTGGTAAAAACTCAGGCACTATTGGTTGTATGACCTGCCATAATGGTAAAACGCATCCTTAATTATTACATACTCTTCACTTGTTCCAATAACTGCTTTTCTTCAACAGAAATATCATTATCTAGAGCGGCCGCTTTTTCCATCATCGTAATAATTTTCTGTTTTTGTTTTGCATCTTGCGGCATACGCACGACCAGTTTATTATTTTGAGCAAGCGATAAGAAGCCTTGAATTTTAGTTAAGTCGTAATTCCATTTTTTTGCCAGTGTATTTACATACTTCATCTCTTGATTTGTAATTCTTCCGTCCGCAGCAATCATCATCAACACGTTATTTAATGCATAATCACGCACGTTAAATAAATCATCTAAATCATCTATATTCTTGTCAATAGCAAAAGCAGCATTACCCGATTTTTTAAATTGTGCGTATTCATCTGCCGACATCCATTCGCTGATAATCCATTCGTATTTGGTGCTGTTCAGTTGTGCATTGCAATAGGTACAATTAATTTCCGTAGTGTCTTTGATGGGTGCTCCGCAATTAGGGCAGCTGTGTGCATACAGAGATCCTCGCGGTTTTCCAGCACCTGTATCGCGGCTCATAACTAAGACCTCGTTCGTGGAAAGGATATTACGTCCGAATTCCGGCTTGTCGCTGTCGGTGTTCTTAATTTTCTGGTAAGAACGCTTCAGGGCAATCACCACATTATCTTTTTCCTGCTCCCTGAAATAATCAAAAGACGTAACGTGATTCAAATACAAGCGGTTGAATACAAATTTCGGTTCCGATTTTATTTGTGTCTCCAGTTTATTATACAAATCATCAGAAACGAAACGACGTGCAATTTCCGGCTTTTTTAAGACTAGCGCCGTCATCATTTGCATATAACCATTGCTAGCTTTATCTTCTAATAATTGTAAAGAGAAATCCTGCTTCTCTCCGATTTGCTCTCTTATTTTTTTAGAGAATTTCCCCTGCTTCTCATATTTGGAATTGGAGTTATAGTAATCATCCGGTTGCGTTATTTCTGCCAGAATCCAGTCGTAATCTCCTAAGTATGTGATTGTACTGCAATAAGGGCATTTCGCTGTTTCGCCTCCGTCTGCAGGTAAATCACCGCCGCAATTTGGGCAGTTGGTCGTGTGGTATAAATCTTTTTCTTTAACTCCCGATTTTTTTATGAACGACCAGAACTCCAAAGCCTGCAAAGGACCGCCATCATTCAGGTATTCATATTTTGCAGATTTAAACCCATCGTACATGGAATATTGAATACCAACATGTACAATATCATATTCACCATCGCTTTCCACATCATCTATATAGGTTTGCAGAATATTGATGTTAGACATTTCATTCACCTGTTCGATCGCTTTCATCATAATGAACTGCGTATTAAAACGCTGGTACACACCATCTGAAATCCATTTACGCACTTTCGACAAATCCTGCATCATCCATGCATCCTGAATTTGCATAAAAGCCGTACGCACTTTGTCTTTAAATTTTACCAAATCAAAATCAGGATTCTTAGCTTTAAAATCATCTGTTATTTTATCGACTCTGTTGCTTATAAAGTCTGCTCTGTTTGAATTCATGGAGGGGATACTGTTTAATCCGCTCACCGCCTGATAGCTTTTGGATGCTTTATAAATCGCAAATACAACTACAGCCAATACAATTATATTCAGCGGAAATGGCAACATAAATATTAATCGTATTAACCAATAAACAAGATAGATAATAGCACCGCCGTCACCATCACCGCCACCGCCGCCTGAATGACCGCCACCGCCACCGCCGGCCGCCGCATATATTCCGAGTGAAGAAGTTAAGAGAATGGTGAACAGGAAAAGTTTGTATCTAGCCGAATGTTTCATGGTGGATATTGTTGTATAAATATAATTAAAGTGAAATTAGTTCCTTCTTATAAGATTAAATTTTTAACAAAAAGCGCCACGGCAAATTTTTATGTTCTTCAGCATAATCAATTCCAATGCGTGGTGTAATTTGTATTTGGTCTTCTTTTACTTTAAAAGAAGATGTTGAAAGCCAGATCTTTTCTTTTGTCAGTTGCAAACCATAATGTTCTTTGGTAATACCTAAAGCCTGACAAAGTTTTCCAGGGCCGTTACATACGTTTTTATCCGCTTTTGTTTTACCACGTCGTTGTAAAATAGTTTCAATTCCTATGGTTGGATGAATCGCGCGAATTAATATTGCCTGCGCTGTATCTTTCTTGCCGGTGACAATATTGAACAGATGATGCATGCCATAACAAAAATACACATACGACAATCCGCCTGCTTCAAACATAATTTTCGTACGTTCTGTTTTTCGTTTATTATAGGCATGACAACCTTTTTCTATTTCACTATACGCTTCAGTTTCTGTAATAATACCACCTGTATGAATTCCGTCGATTTCAGTAATTAATAATTTCCCTAATAAATCTTTTGCCAAAAAAACTACATCTTCATTTTGATAATATTTTTTACTGAGCTTCATATGTTTGGTGAAAATATAAAAATTATAGCGGGTTTAATCTTATTTTTACCATATGCAACAAGGTAAGCTTTATTTAATACCAACCATTTTAGCAGAAAATGCAACACATACCATTCCGGCATATATCAAAGATGTAATTATTGCTACTGATTTATATATTGTGGAAAATCTAAAAACAGCACGTCGCTTTATCAAATCTATTTATAGAGAAAAAAATATTGATGAATGTACTTTTGTCGAATTAGATAAACATGCCAATTATAAATTTGATGATACCTTCTTAACGGAAATTTTTGCGGGTAAAAATATTGGGTTGATGAGCGAAGCCGGTGTGCCTTGTATTGCTGATCCCGGAAATAAAGTAGTGGAAGCCGCTCACGAAATGGAAATTAAAATAGTGCCCTTGGTTGGACCAAGTTCTATTCTGCTGGCATTAATGGCAAGTGGTTTCAACGGACAGCAATTTTCTTTTAACGGGTATCTGCCCATTGATTCATCAGAAAGAAAAAATAAGCTATTACAAATGGAATCATTTGCAAAAAAAGGAATTACTCAGATCTTTATGGATACACCCTATCGAAATCAAAAGTTATTTGAAGAAGTGTTGCTTTGGTGTAAATTTGACACTCTGCTTTGCATTGCCTGTAATATAACGTCAAAAGATGAATTTATAAAAACATTACCGTTGGCAGAGTGGCAAAAACGAAAACCGGATTTGAATAAAAAACCTGCTATCTTTATTCTCGGAAAATAATAGATAATGATTTTAATCGACGATGTTCTTATCAGTGATGATGTAGTGGAAAAACAATTTGTTTGCAATATCAAAAAGTGCAAGGGAATTTGTTGTGTGGAAGGTGACAGCGGCGCTCCTGTGGAAAAGGCGGAGACAAAAATTCTGAAAAAGATTTATCCTAAAATAAAAAAATATCTATTGCCTGAAGGAATAAAGGCAATAGAAGAACAAGGTACTTTTGTAGATGAACCGGATGATGAATATACACCCTATGCAACACCTTTAATTGACGGTGGCGCTTGCGCCTATGTAAATTATGAGAAAGACGGAACCATTACCTGCGCCATTGAAAAAGCCTGGAAAGATGGTGTAACAGATTTTCAAAAACCAATCAGTTGTCATTTATATCCGATTCGCCTGAAGCCGATGGAAACGGTAACGGCTGTAAACTATGACGTATGGGATATTTGCAGCGATGCATGTAAACTGGGTAAGAGTTTAAAAGTACCGGTATATGTTTTCTTAAAAGATGCTTTAATCAGAAAATTCGGTGCGGAATTTTATGAAACATTAGAGCATGCAGCCAAACAACAAAAATAATTATTTGAATGCTGCCAAACCGCCTACCAGCAAAACAATTACTAATATCAGCACATAAAATGACAGAATAATAATGGTAAATATTCCATAAAACCTAAAAACGGATCGTAAGCGTTTCAATGCATTCTCCATAGCATTACCATCATTTGTATCCACCGCTATTTTAGCTTGTTTTGAAAACTGTAGTAAGCGCAAAGGCGGATACGCCATAATCAATCCCATAATAGAATAGAAAATACCAACGCCTGCTGTTACCATTTTAGAGGCACCCAGCCCTGCTTCTGATGCCATATTTGCCGTTGGCGACATGGCCAGTATTGCGCTCAGAAATGTTCCGAATGCAAGCCCCAGTATAATAATAAGCCCAGAAAAGACAAGTCCGACAATTGAAAGAAACTTTCCCCATTTTGCAGTCTGACGCAAATAATCAATAGCAGCTGAGCTCAAATTTAATTCTGTCCGTGTAGATAATCCACTATCTAAAATTTCCTGATTTTCCATAGTTCCGATATTTATTTATTTAAAGATAAATAAATAAATGATACTTTACTAAATCCTATATCTTAAAAGGGATTATATCTAAAGGGTACCGAGTGCAATCTTCACCATATCATTAAATGAATTCTGGCGTTCGTCTGAAGTAGTGGTTTCATGTGTAACGAGACTATCACTAATTGTTGTTATAGCGAGAGCATTTGCCCTGTATTTGGCTGCTATGGTGTATAAGGCCGCAGCTTCCATTTCAACACATAAAACTCCGTACTCTGCCCACTTCTTATACATATTTGGGTTATCATCATAAAACTCATCTGAAGATAAAATATTTCCCGTTTTCACCTTTATATTCAGGGATAATGCCACCTGATATGCTTTTAACAGCAATTCAAAATTTGCCGTGGGTGCAAAATCTGACCCATTAAATTTGTTCCAGTTTACGGCTGAATTTGTACTGGCAGCTAAAGCAAAAACGATATCTTTTAAGTGAACATCC
>DAORIK010000130.1:0-7850 GCA_035438465.1 Chitinophagales bacterium
AGTTCTGTCGTCAAAATGCATGTTTTGAATCAACTCTGCCACTTTATTGGAAGGAAGTGTATGAATAAGTTTTTTCTGCAGTTTTAAATCTAAAAATTTCAACGTTTTTACGGCGCGATGCGGCTCCAGATTTAATATTACTTTTTGACCGTATTCAGGATAATCATTCAGAAAATCTGCCAATTCTGACGTGCGGAAATCGTTAAACTGCGGTACTTCATGTTTGAGTACATCTATAATCAATTCCTCTTTAGTGATTTCCATACTGACAAAAGTAAGCTATTTGTGTTTAAAGTCAAAGTAGTTTTAAGCCTGTAGATGTAAGGTTTTTATAATAAAAAAGCCCTGCAAAAATTGCAGGACTCAATTGTATCATTCCCCAAAAAAGATTAATCCCATTTTTCTGCTTCATCAGAGATGTTAGAAGCTAATGTTGAAGAAACCGGTTTTACTACTTCCGTGTTATCTTCTTTTTCAGTGACGATTTGCTCTTCCGTTTCTTCTTCCGCTACAATAGCAGTTGTACCATTATTTTCTGTTTTGTAATTACCTTCTTCGTAATCATCATAATTGTGTGCATCAAAATCGTAATCAGGCAACAATTCGGTTTTAATGTAATCCACTGTTTCCTGCATCGCATTTACAAACTTCATAAAATCTTCCTTGTAAATGAAAATTTTGTGTCGCTCGTAAGTGTCATCATCGGCACGTTTTTTACTTTCAGTAATTGTTAAGTAATAATCGTTCGCTCTTGTTGTTCGTACATCAAAAAAATACGTTCTTCTTTTTCCGGCTCTAACTCTTTTTGAATAAACACCGTTTTTGTCAAAATTTTTTTCGTTCTCCACTTTATATCATTTTTATTGTTCACAAAATATTTCAAAAAAAATATCTTTTTAAATTAAGAAGTTAACAACCGGCTTTCGATGTTAATAACCGATTGCAACTACAATTCCGCATCTGCTGCCTCTGTTTGCTGCAATTGATAAATGTCAAAATAACTTCCTTTTGACATCATCAACTCAGCATGAGTTCCCTGCTCCGTTATTTTACCATTTTCTAACAACAAAATCTTATCAAAGTTCATAATTGCAGAAATCCGGTGTGTAATAAAGATGACTGTCTTATCAGATAAGGTTGCATACAGGTTGTCTAAAATTGTTTTTTCCGTTTTGACATCTACCGCTGATAGGCAATCATCGAGCAGCACTACTTCAGGTTCCTTTACCAAGGAGCGGGCAATGGAAATGCGTTGTTTTTGCCCGCCACTGAGCATTACGCCGCGTTCGCCTACAACAGTTTCATATTGTTTAGGTAACTGTAAAATATCGTTGTGTACGTGTGCAATAACTGCATATTTTTCTGCTAAATCTTGTATGTCACTGTCACATCCAAAAAGTATATTATTTCTTACCGTATCTGAAAATAGAAAAACATCCTGAGGGGTATAGCCTATTTTTTCCCGGTAACCTACGAGGTCTATGTTTTTTATATTTTGTCCGTTGATATTTATGGCACCGGTTTCCACCTCGTAGGTGCGGAGGAGCAATTCGGCAATGGTTGATTTTCCACTTCCTGTTTTCCCTACGATGGCAACTTTTTCGCCTTTATTAATTTCGAAATTAATATCTGTTAAAGCTTGTACACCGGTATCAGGATAAATAAATGTTACATGGTCAAATGCAATTTTTTCTATTGGTTGTAGTGAAACGGTAGGTTTATTTACAATTTCATTTTTATCTTCTAAAAAATCATTAATACGTTTTTGGGAGGCTTCGGCGCGTTGTACCAGTGAAACACACCAGCCTAATGATGCAACCGGCCAGGTTAGCATATTAATGTAAAAAACAAACTCCGCAATATTTCCGGCGGTAAAGCTACCTTTATTTACTTCTATACCACCAACATAAACTACCAGCAATGTACTTAGTCCAATGAGCAATAACATTAAAGGAGCAAAAAACGAGTCTACTTTTGCAAGCGAAATATTTTGCTGTTTGTAATCCTCACTTGCTTTGTAAAATTCCTGTTGAATTTGTTTATCTATGGCAAATGACTGAATAACCCGAACACCGGAAAATACTTCCTGTGCACGGGTAGTTAGGCCGGAGAGTGCTATGGAAATCTGCTCACTTTTTTTGTTAATGATATCGCTTACTTTATAAATGGAGAATACTAAAAGCGGTAACGGCAGCAATACCAGAAAACTCAGGTATGCATTAATATTAAACATCACATATATTACCATGGTAAACAATGCAAAAGTATTAATGAAATACATGATCGCCGGTCCAATATACATTCTTACCCGTGAGACATCTTCACTGATTCTGCTCATTAAATCACCGGTATTGTTGCGTTTATAAAATGAAGTATTTAAACGTTGATATTGCTGATATAATTCATTTTTCTGGTCGTATTCTACTTTACGTGACATGACGATTATCGTTTGCCGCATAAAAAACATCAGTAATCCTTTGATCAGAGAAGTGATTAAAATTACCAGTGAAAAAAATAGGATATAATATACAAAATGTGTTTTGAAGGTGCTTTGCAAGTCAAACCCATTTGCAAGGTAATAAGTGGCAAGATTTTCTTTTACAATATCTATAGTGTATCGTATATATTCAGGTGTATAAAGGCCGAAAATATTGGAAGTTATAACAAATACTATTCCTAAAATCAGCAGCCATTTATATTTTAAAAAGTATTTATTTACCGCTCGTAATGCTTTCATTGGTTGTGAAATTAGATAAAATAGTTATTCATTAAGCGTTATTCGTGTAGTTTTCAAAAAAATCATCAATCGTTAATCGTTAATTAATATATTTTCTAATTCATTAACTCGATAAATCTGCAATTAAAGTATATCTTTGCCTTTCCAAAGTTCATTACTATACATGATTACAAGAAGAAGTGTCAGAATAAAAACCATGCAATACCTTTATGCATTTGAGACGACACAGCAATTGCCAGCATCACACTTTATCAACCATCTCGAAAAAAGTATATTGTCTGTTAAAGATCAGTATCTCTATATTCTGTTAATGATAAGAGAAGTTGCCAATTTTGTAGAGAAAGATGCCAAAATAAAAGCATCCAAACATATAAAAAACGATAGCGATAAAAATTTCAATACCAAACTGCTCAGTAATATCATTATTCAATATCTGAATAACGATAAAGAATTTGAACTGGAAATTAAGAATGCTAAAACCGCTTCTTTGCTCGATGAAGATGATATACGTCGCCTCTATAAAATATTTGCAGAAACGAAAGAGTATAGCGAGTATTTAAATAACGGAACAGAATTTAATGTTGAGGAAGACAAGGCTATAATTTCATTCTTGTTAAACAATATCATTATTGAAGATGAAATTTTTACAACGAATATTGAAGAATTATTCACCAATTGGCAAGATGATGCTGAATACGTGGTGGAAGCCGTGCAGGAAGTAATTCAGAAAAGTAAGAATGAATTGAAACTACATCTTGAAAAAGGCAATCTTAAAGATAAATTCAAAGAACTGACACAGTTTGGAATTGATTTATTCAATGAAACAGTTAATCATAAAAAAGAACATCAGCAGTTGATAGAACCTAAACTGAAAAACTGGGAAGCTGACCGATTAGCGGTCATTGATGTAATCTTAATCAGAATGGCAGTCTCAGAATTTTTATATTTTCCGAGTATTCCTGTAAAAGTAACCATCAATGAGTACCTCGATATTGCAAAAGAATACAGCACACCCAAAAGTAAAGATTTTATTAATGGAGTATTGGATTCACTCATGCGCGATATGAAGAAGAATGAGCAAATACAGAAAAGCGGTCGCGGATTGCTTTAAATACCATTAATTTGGTATCTGTTCTGTTGAAATTGGTACGTAAATTGCATGGTATTAATCTGTAATTTTATTTCAATAAACAATTTAAAATCCATGAAAAAATTAATTCTGTTTTTTTTGATGTTCAGCACGTTCACGGTTTCCGTGTTCGCACAGGATAAGATTACGAAAGGGTCTTCCGTGAAAATATTGGAAGTTGCAAAATCCGATTCTTATTATGCCGACCGTGCAGATTTTGTAGGAAAAGATGCTACTGCTTTAAGTGAATTAACAAAAGGAAATGATGGCTTTTATTCAGGAACGCTTGAAACATCGTCCGGAAGAACTGTTTTCTTTACAGATGTAAAAGTGTCTGTAAATAATTCTTCTGTTAAAAGCAAAACAAATTCCGGTTCCGGATTTACCGGCTCTAGTATTCCGGCAGGGACTAAGTTTAAAGTAATTGAGGTGCCTTCTGATGATGCGTATTATTCTGATAAAAGCGAGATAGAAGGGCAAACAGGTACGACGAAATCTGCTTTAACGCTTGACGAAGACGGCTATACAAGTGGTTCCATAGAGTTAGATAACGGGAAAAGTTATTATTTCTATAAAGTTAAATTAGGAAAAGCAACTGGCAGTGCTTCCACTACTACGTCAAAGCCAACTGCAAGTTCGTCTGTTGCGACACTCAAAACACCCAAATTTATCACAGGAACCATTAAAAAAGGAACCTCCGTATATGTCGCAGAAATTAGTCCGGATGATTCTTATTACAGCGACAGATTTAATATAGTAGGAAGAAAAGGAAAGGTGGATAAGAATGATATGACTATGAAAGAAGATGGATATTATGCCGGTGATTTTATGTATGATGATGGTAGTACGGCATATTTCTATAAAGCAAAATTCAGTAAAGAGCCTGTAGAAAAATTAATAAAAACTGATAATGATAATGATGCAAAAAAGAATAATACTGATGATGACTGGGATTTATTTTTAGATACACCATCAAGTTCTTCTAAGTCATCAGATGCCGATGGTCAAAAAATATGGGACGCGGCAAAAAACGATGCAGATATTAATGAAGGAGATAAAGTAGAAGTAACAGCGGTTAGTCCGGAAGACAGTTATTATGAAGACAGAGATGAATATGTAGGAAAGAAAGGTGTTGCAGGTAATGATTTAGATTATAATGAGGATGATGGCGGATATGGCGGCAGTGTGAAATTAGACAATGGTTCTTCTCCTTATTTTTATTTAGTAAAACTGAAAAAAATAGGTGGCAGTAACAGTACTTCATCAAAAACATCAACTTCTTCATCAACATCTTCAGATGCATCCTCAATAGCTAAAGGAACAAGAGTACAAGTGGTAGATTTAGATCCGGATGACAGTTATTATTCATCTAAAAATAAATACGTAAGAAAGGTTGGGAAGGTAGCCGATGGTTTGTCGTCTCAGGGAAATGGTTGTTATTCAGGAAAGATAGTATTTGACGATGGAACGGACGCATATTTCTTCAAAGTAAAAATTAAAGTAATCAAATAAATTGAAATTTATTTTGACTAAAAAATCGGATAAGTTTAATTTCTTATCCGATTTTTTTTATATTTATTCATGCAAAAAATAAAAAAACCAGTGATTGTAATTGCAGCACTTGCAATTATTTATTTCGTATTGCCCTATCATGTACAAATGGGGCTTAAACACAACTTCGCCGATGTGGATGATTATAAACTATTTGAAAGTAATAAAATTTCAAAATCTACCAGCCCCAAACCATGGCAGATAAGTGAAAATTATAATAAAAAAACTCCCTCGCAATCATTGCTTGACCTCTTTGATGAACGAAAAACATGTGCTTTCCTGGTAATAAAGGATGGAAAGATAGTATATGAACGTTATGCACAAGATTATGACAAATCAACCATTTCAGGTTCCTTTTCTATGGCTAAAACAGTAAATGCATTGTTAATTGGTAAATTATTGGAACAAGGAAAAATTACATCTTTAGATGATGATGTAAAAAAATATGTTCCGGAGTTAACGCAAATTCCGGATGGAAAATTAAAAATTCGCGATGTGATTACCATGAGCGGAAATATTGACTGGGTTGAATCTTACTGGAATATTTTTTCATTGACCGCTGAATCTTATTATGGCAATGATTTGGATAAACTAATGGGGAAATTAAAACTCAAAGAAGATAATCAGCAAGGAAAAAAATGGGATTATCAAAGTTGTTGTACACAAATTCTGGGTTACATTATTAAAAATGTTACTAAAAGTTCAATCGCAGAAAATGCCAACAAATACCTTTGGCAACCCTTGGGAGCGGAGAGCGATGCACTTTGGAGTACAGATAAAAAAGGTATCGAAAAATCATTCTGTTGCATCAATGCTACAGCTCGCGATTTTGCCAAACTCGGTCAAATGGTGCTGCAGCATGGCCAATGGGATTCTATACAGGTGATAGATTCAAATTATATAAAAGCAATGACAACTCCTGCATCTTATTTAAAAGATGAAAAAAATAACACTGTTGACTGGTATGGCTATCAAACCTGGATGATAAATTATAAAGGGCATCAGATTCCTTATTTCAGAGGAATCTTAGGGCAATTTATTTTTGTAGTACCCGATGCAAATGCTGTAATAGTTCGTCTTGGGAAGAAAATAAAGAAAGACCCGGACGATCCGCATATGCAAAACGATGATATCAGAAATTATATTGAAGCAGGATTGCAGGTACTGAATTAAAATTATTCCAGGGAGTAGATTTCCATAATATTGCTCAAAATCCCTTTGAAATCAATTTGTAAATCGATAAGTCTTCCGGTGTGTACATCGAAAACCCAGCCATGAACGGTAAGGCCTCTTTCTTTGATGGCTTGCTGAACGGCTGCAGTTTTAATCAGATTAACACATTGTTCCTGCACATTTAATTCAACGAGCCTGTTGTATCGAACTTCTTCCTCGTGGATGCCATTTAATTCTTCTTTATGCAAACGATATACATCCCGTATATTTCGTAACCAGGGATTTAAAATACCCATATCTTTGGGCTGCATGGCTGCTTTCACACCTCCGCAATTGTAATGCCCGCAAACCACAATATGATTTACCTTTAAAATGCGGACAGCAAAATTCAAAACAGACATTACATTTAAATCGACATTGTTTACAAGGTTGGCAATATTACGATGGATAAATGCTTCACCGGGCTGAATGCCCATTATTTCCTCAGCCGTTACTCTGCTGTCGGAGCATCCGATGTATAACAGTTCCGGTTTTTGTCCTTTTGATAAGTTCTTAAAAAAATTCTCATCCAAAGCTAACTTTGCCTCAATCCATTTTTCATTGTTCTTAAAAACCTGTTCTATATTCATATAGTTGATGTTCCGGTTTTGAAATATAAAGATACACTAATAATTAGTTGAGGCAGTATTTTAGAATAGAAAAAGAAAGAGGTGCGACATATGTTGCACCTCTTATCCTTTCAAACGTCAGACTTGTTACATTTTGTTTTTTAGCTTGTCGTATTCTTTCTGGATTTCATCTTCACCCTTCATGTGATATATCTTCACATAGTTTATAGCAAGACCAAATCCCCAGCCTAAAGATACCCATGCCGGCCACGGGAAATTTCCAAAGTCGTGATTTTGGCTTTTATTAAAAAACCAGATTGCCCATAAGAAAATGTTTACAGCAAAATAACTTAAAACTTTTCCTTTAAATTTCGCCCGTTGCGTGGCTAATTGCCATAATTTTTCGTCTCTGTTTTCCATTTTATTTAATTTTTTGGTGATAAATAATTCTTAATATCCTGTACATATTTTTCAAAAGCTTTAATGCCTTTCTTTGTTATTTTGCAGGTTGTTTTAGGATAGTTATTTTCAAATGCTTTCTTTACCTCAATGTATTCTGCTTCTTTCAGTTTAGAAATCTGTACACTTAAGTTTCCGTTAGTAGAGTTGGTCGCTTCCTGAATGAATGTAAAATCAGCCTCTTTTACAGATA
>DAORIK010000131.1:0-5486 GCA_035438465.1 Chitinophagales bacterium
ATAACAACAAATATATAAAATTAATAATTCATTTTACTTTGAATGATTAAAAAATTATCGTTTCTTTTATAGTGCCTAGTAATTGTATAAATAGTTGAATTTTTGTATCCTGTAATTTTACAAATATTTTCAATTTTTAGTCCTTGTAAATAATAACTAAAAATAGCAATATGTAAATTTATATCATTTCTTCTAGGGTCTGAAAAATTAGGGAACTTTTGTTTATAGTTTAAAGGTTTTGACAGTTCATTAATTTGTTGATTATTATAATATACTTTTAAGGATTTCTTTTTCCCTTTAATACCATATTTTTTTAATCTTTTATGTAAAGTGGGAAGTCCTATATTTAAATCTATTGATATTTCTTGAAGCGTTTTCATAATTTACGTAAAAAATTGTCTAAATAATCAAATTCAAAACTTACAAAGCCATCATATTTATCCAAGTATCTAAATGTGTAAATCCAGTGCCATTTTATTGTGTTGTTTATCCATTTTTCAGGAACTTGTAAATTCTTTGATATTGCACTCAATCGAATAGGTCTACCACTTGGAGAAATTTGCGTTTCAAAGTTGAGGTTTAGTTTTATTTTATTCAGGGAAATTGTGTTCATAATCTGTCCATATTAAAACTTTCATACCATAGCTTCTTAATTGTTCTATTCTTATTTTCTGCACCTCTGAAAGTTTACCCATAGGTCTTTTAACTTCGATGTACATCGTTTCTCCGTCGCGGTGACAAATCAAATCAGGGTAACCTGAATGTGATAGCTTAATTACTTTTAGACAAAGCCATCCATCTTTTGTTAGCTTGTTGATTATTTTTGTTTGAATCTGTTGCTCCAACATTGAAATCTTTTTTAAAGGTTGAGTTAGTATAATCTTTTTTTCCTTGAACTGTTTTATATATCTTTTCTTCAATGCCATCCTTTGAGAATATCCAGAAGATAGTATTTTCTTTTCGCTCCAAAGTAGTCATTCTATCTTTTGCCTGGAAATAACTAACGGCACTAAAATCAATATTCATAAATACTAAATAGTCTGCATTTCTTAAGCTGATACCCTCACGACCGCTAACAATCTGTAAAGCTATATTTTTGTTAGTTGTATCAAACTCTTGTAAATCTGTAGTTAACATTTCTCCAAATGTTAACTTAAGCATTTCTAATTCAGCTATAAATTTATAAAAAATTCCTATCTTATAACCTTTAAATTTCTCTTTTATAAACTCGGCTTTTGAAGTATCAATAACTCTTGTGCTACCATCCTCAAACTTTATAGTCCCACTAAATAACTGGTGCGTTTTCTGCTGTAATTTCACTCCTGTATCGCCTAAAATCAATTTGCCATCGCTAGACTTAACTACTAAATCCTTATGTAATTTATTAATAATTTGATAAGTTATAGGTTTCATTTCGCAATATAAAATATTCTCATTTACCGTTGTGGTGAATCCAGCTTCTTTTTGAGTAAAAGTCAGAATGTAATATCTTATATGATGCCAAAAGTCTTTTTTACGTGCATCGGAATAGTCTTTCACTTGTGCATAACCTAAGTAGCGAAGTTTAATATTAACATACTCATTTGCCCATTTATAGAAGTTTGGATAATCATTAAAAGGGGAATGATTTGATAGCCAAAAAATATGATAATATTGCGAGTATGATTCTGGAGTTGGAGTTCCTGAAAGCATTATCATAGGAATATCTCCGAAACGCTTTTTAATATCTTTAGCGTAAACCGATGGCTTGGGATATGAACTATAACCGTGAACCTCATCTATAATCACAATATCAAAGTCATTTGTTTCAATTTTATGTAATGATTCTCGATTGATAATAGTTAACTCAAAACTATAATTCATATTATCGTAATCTTTTTGAATAGAACTGAAAGCCTTTATTTTAGTAATAAACAATACTTTATTTGCTTTTGCTAAATGGCACGTTTGTAAAGCCATAATAGTTTTTCCGCAACGTACTTCTGCAAAAATGCAAACTATTTTTTTACGCTCCAATACTTCAGCAGCATCATTCGCTATTCGTTCCTGATAGTCTCTAATTTTCATGGTATGAAAAAACCTTTATGAAATTTCACTAGCAAAACATCGTTATATTTTGGATTATTCCACCCTATAAAATCTAAACAAAACCTTTTTGATACTGGTAAAATAGTAGGTAATTTGAAACCTTGATGTTTTCTAGTTATCCAAAATCTAATTTGATTTAGCTCATAGGGTGTCAATAGAAAACTTCCGTCAAAATCTACAACTATTTTTTTATCTTTTAAATCTTTTTTAAAAGTTGGGTTTAAATTTGCTCTCATAACTAAAAATCTATATCGTCATTATTAATACTTTTGTCCTCAAATCCTGATACTGAAAATTTACGAATCCCTCCGTTAGTTGTGTCCTCTCTTTTCCATTGCTTGAAATCAAAATAAGTACCTAACCAACGACCAAACCAGCTTACATTCATATTTCTTGGTAATTCCCTATGTCCATCATTGTAACTTGTCATTATCTCTTTTGTAGTATAAAAATGGTTAGGCTTCCATAAAAACTCATTCTCACAAAAATCATAGAAATCCTCACAAGTATTAGCAATAAATTTCTTTGTTTTACCTGTTTTTAATTCTGATTTTATTAAACCGTTTTTAAAATATTTCTGCAAGTTTGAAATCATATAATTAAAAAAAGCATTCCATTCTTTGTGATTCCAATCATTAAAAAACATTTTACCAAATTCATTTCTGGGCTTATAGTTTTTTGAGTAGTGCCTAAAAAGTTCTATTTCTATTTTTCTATCTTCATGGCTGTCTCCAACTCCAGATAAAATGTAATTTGAAGTAAATAATATCTTAGGACTTTTTACAAATGGAATTTCGATAGGTTGTTGAAACTTCTTTTTTAAAGTTAAATTACCTGTCATTATAGAAAATAATGTTTCTAATTTAAAAGTTCGCTCCATATCATCAAAGCAAATAATATTGTCGTCTAAGTTAACAACATCATACGGAAAGTTACCTTTATTATCAAACTCCTTACCGTTTAAAGTAACAAGTTTTCTCATGTGTCCAAGTGCCTTAGATATTATAGTTTTACCAGTACGACCGCTAGGGTTATCGTTCAATGTTTCGTCATACAATACAATAGCTAGTCCTTCATCTTGCTTTTTATAAGTTGATAAAAGATAACCTATTGCACATTCTAAAATCAATTTTCTTTGTTCATCATTGTTGGAAATATTATTTATAAATGTTTCAAAATCTGATTTTAAATCTATTGTTTGAAAATCGTGAGGTATTATATTTTTTTGCCAAACGAAACCACCTACATTAATATAATCAATAAATGAAATAGAATTTTCTTTTACCTCAACCACTTTATTTTTAAAGAATAAATAAGAAACATCAGTAGTGTCTCTTATCATTGTCAATTCTTTTGTGTCTAGTTGATTTAAATATGATTCATTGAATTTTGTAGTTGAACGTGCAAAAAAATTATAAACATTCATATCAATTTCAACCACATGATTTAACACAAAATCTTTAATATGAATTTCGTTGACTTCATTTATTACATTGTTATAAACTTTTACAAAAGTAAATTCCTTTTCATTTAGCTGTACTTTATAGAATCCTCTGTTTTCTAAAAACAACTTAAATTTATAATCATTTAGAGATAGCTTACCGTTTTTGTCGGTGTCCCAAAATATTAGAAAATCATCCTCAAAATCAAAATCAATAACCTCTTCAATATCTAAATCTGTCAAGCCGTCTTTGCGAAATTCTCGTTTCGCTTTCTGAACCCCCTTTTTTAAAATTTCTTTCGCCTCCCTTATTTTGTTATCATCAACTAAAATTAAACTATCAAACTCAGATGTATTTTTATATCCTGATTTTATAATGCTTTCTAATTCTGAATCTTCTAATCCAACAGAATAGAAGTTTTTGAAAATAGATAATGCTTCATCTTTTTGTAATCCTGCTCTATTTAATCCACAAGCTAACTTGAAAAGATTATTGTTTCGTTCTCCAGCATTTAATGTGAATTTTTTATTAAACCATTTTATAATTACATCTACTTTTTTTGATGTATCTGTAATTTGAAAATGTCTAGGATAATTTGTTTTTTGAGCTACCTCTGTATATTCTTTTTTTAATGCCCAAACTTTTGAATTTTCATTTATAAATAAATCAGGGTCGTAACTTTCATAACAAACCCTAGAAATATCTTTTGTTTTAACATCTAAATAAGAATCAAAAGTTTCGGAAATAGCTTCATAATATTTTTTATGATTTTCTATTTCAGGAGGTATTTTCACGATTGCTTTAACCCCATTCCCAGAAGGACTAATAAAAGCAGAATAAATATATTCATTATCTTGTAAAGAATCTCTTAAACAAACGGCATCGTCAAAACTAGGCAAATCATCAAAATCTAAACAAGCAAAACCAGAATGTTTAATAATGTGTTTTGCTGCACGTCTTGAAAACTCTCCAGAAAAACAAATAGAAGATAATTTAGATTTTAAGTAGGAAGCTTTATTTTTGTTTTTTTCATTTCTAATAGCATCTATTTTATGTTTATTAGAACCATCTTTAAAAGACAATAGCACTTCATTAATTTCTTTATAGAATGGGTTTTCTACTTCTGTAATTTCTGAGAATATTGTAACCATAGTTAAAAAGAAAACCGTTTGAATTTCGTCGTCTCAAACTACTCTTCAAACGGTTACACGTTTAATATTTTTAATTGAGACTTTTACAATTACAAATATATAAAATAAATTAATATAAAAAACATAGAACATCAAAAACAGCATATTTTTTCATTTTATATTTTCCTGTTCTAATGATAGCAAAGCATTGCATATAAAAAAACAGCAAAACAGCATATTTTATTATTTTGACTAAAAAATATTTTTTTCTCATCGTTTTTAAAATATATATATATATAGGGGTATTTTTTTGTGTTTTGCTGTTTTGCTGTTTTAAATAAAAAAGCCACTCTCTTAAAGTGGCTTTAGTTGTGTTGTGTGGTTTAATTTAAAAAACTACATCATCATTAACTTCATCTTCAATAATTTCCTCAACAACTGGCTCTGATTTTACCAAATACGCTTTTAAATAAGCTTCTAATACATCGAAACATAAATCAGCTTGATCATTCTCTGCATCTGATAACGAACGCTCAAAACTAAACTCTGGCATTGAGAACTTAACCGCTCCTTTTTTACCATCTTTAGCAGTTTTTACAATTACCCATTCCTCTGGCAAACGATTTCTTGTTTTTTGTGTGAACTCCCCCCAAGCCTGAACGCTTGACCCTTTAAGTTGTAAGTTTGCAAGTGTTCCATCTTCTAACATCACATAAATTGATTTTACATAATGCCCACCAGCAGCTACAATTTTATCTTTAATGTCTTTATAAAGCCCTTTTGCAATTTCATTTCCTTTGAATGGTTTGACAGTCATAATCTCTTT
>DAORIK010000131.1:5586-7816 GCA_035438465.1 Chitinophagales bacterium
TTACTCATAATATTTATTTTTTATGGCTTTCAATGACGGTGCGAAAGCCTTGCACCTGTTAATTATGATTTATCAAATATAGTAATTTACTTGTTACCATGCCTCTTATCGAACAGATATTTTTGCAAATTATCCTTTGCTTTTTTCTGTTCTTTGTAAAGTTTTAAGTAATTTTCATCATTACGATTTTCCTCGTACTCGTTTGATTCTCTAACCTCAACGTATGTAAATAAAGAACGTGTATGATTGTCTAACTCATTAAAATCTTGTTCTCTCATTCGGAGAAACATTTCTTTAGTTGCGCTCATAATTCTGGATTAAAATCTTTTCTAATAATTGTATCGATTTTTTTACTCATATCGTTGAAATAAGTAGTTTTCTGAATCGTATCGCTACTTGCTAACTCGTTATTCATTTCCTCAAATAAAGCAATTAAATCAAATTTAGCTTTTTTCATTTTTTCGGTAGTTGGATTTAGTTCGTCTAAGTTTTCCAACATTAAATGCGATAAACAAACGAGTTTATGCATCAGGATTGATTTTCTTTTGTTCATCTCATCATCCATTTAATAAACATCCAAATCTTATACACCAAAGTTCCAAGTATTCCTATTCCTACTCCCATAACTAGGATGTAGTACATTAAGTATATTGCTTCCATTATAGCTTCCATTTATCGTGATAATACTTTACTACTAACATTCCTCCAACAATTACAAAGAAACATAATCCTAAGCCTATTGCAGTTGCAGCGGATAAATCGGACATTAATAAGTTATTTTTCATAATTTCTCTGGTGTTATAATTTCGTATCCGTTAACTACTAACTCAAAAGAACCACTTATCGGCTTGTGATAATTAGGGTCTGATAATCTCGTTTTAAAAGCTATATCTTTGATTCTTTTCAATTCTTGATTAAGCCTTTCGTTTTCTTTTCTTAAAGCTTCTATTTGAGCCTGATATTCTTTCATTAAGTCGTTCATAATTTAAATTTTTTCTATTAGTTTAATAATTTCGTCAATCGTTTGGCTTTTGATAATGTAATCTGAAGCCGTGAATACTAATTTTTTAGGAATCTTTTTTTTATCAACACATTCTAGTAAAATAAGATACTTATACTCTTTAGATTCAAAATTTGCCAACACTTCTAAGTTACGCTTAAGGTGTCTTTGTGTTAGTTTCAGTTCATGTGCTATTCGCTCTAATTGTGGAGTAGTAGCTATTTCTGATAACTCTTGGTGTAGTGGTTTCATATCTAATAATTTTCTTCAATTACTAAATTAACTATTCTATCGATTGCATCTTTTGAAATAAACCAACTCCATTCAACGTCATTAATGTATATTCCATGATAAGAAAATCCTCCTTTATAACCTGTTGTATCATCTGGTTTATCGTAATCTCCTACTACTACTAAATCTAAACCCTCGAAATTAATGTTGTGCGTTGCTTCCATTTTCTCTTAACTGTTTTAAAAATTGTTTTACTAATGGCTTTTCGTGGTCGTGCATTCTGATATTACACTGTTTGAGTTTGACTTTTTTGTAAGCCCCTCTTTTGTATTTTGGTTGTTTCATGTTGATTTTATTTCTAAAGTTTCATTTTTTATCAATTTCCAATGACCTTTTATTCCTAAATAAATAATCAATTCCTTATTTATATATTTCTGAATAATGCAGTGACTTGTTATTTTTTCATCTAATCTAGTGACTGCTGTAAACTCCACTTTCATATTAGAAAGTGAAGTTAAAATTTCTGTACATTTCTCTTAATGTTTTTGCTTTATCAAAGTTGCAAACTTTTATTTCTAATCTGCTACCATCCCAATTTTTTACTACTTCTGCTTTTAAGTTTGGAAATTTTGCGTTTAATTCGTTTGCTTTGTTGTTGTAGTCTTGAGTTGTCATAATTTCTATGTGTTTATTATTATGATGTAAAGATATAAAAAAAAGTTATACATTTTGAAAATGTATAACTTTTAACAAATATTTAACATTTGCATTAAAACGGACAGTATTCTTTTTTAGGTTTAGGCATAAGATCAGAATACTCTCTTTTTATTTTTTCGGCTATTGCATTCCTTATAAAATCGGCTACATTTATATTGTAGCTATCTAACTTTAATAACGTTTTATGCTGAATTTCTGTTATCTTTATAACCTTAACTTTTGTATATTTTATAGGCTTTGACATAAACAAGTAATACTTTTATTGAGGTTAGCAAGTAGTTA
>DAORIK010000132.1:0-7705 GCA_035438465.1 Chitinophagales bacterium
AATAGAGAATAGAGAATGATGAACGATGGACGATTAACGATTAATAATCTATAACTTTCTTTTTTGATTTTTACAGCCTACTGCTTAACTTGCATACTAAATACTAACAATGAATTACTGGTTAATGAAATCCGAACCTGATGTTTTCTCTTATGATGACTTGGTGAAAAAAAAACGGGAACATTGGGATGGCGTTCGAAATTACACAGCACGAAATAATATGCGTGCGATGAAAAAAGGCGACCTCGCTCTCTTTTATCACAGCAATATTGATAAGGCGGTTGTTGGCATCATGCAGATTGTAAAAGAAGCTTACCAGGATCCTACTACAGATGAAATTGCCTGGGTTTGCGTAGATGTAGCACCAAAAGAAAAACTCAAGAATCCGGTTACACTGGCGGCCATAAAAGCAAATCCAAAATTAGCTCAGATGAAATTAATCAGTCAGGGAAGACTTTCTGTTTCTGATTTAACAAAAGCAGAGTTTGATGAAATTATAAGGATGAGTAAGAAATAACGAAATGTCATTTCGAGTGTAACGAGAAATCTTGCTAAAAAATCCAAACCTTTTTGAAAATATGTAGCGAGATTCCTCACTTTGTTCGTAATGACATGGTGCTAAACATCCTTGTACTTTCGCATTACAATAAATGCCAACACACTACTTATCACGCAGGCAACAGCTACCATTCGAACGCCTAACGGATTTGCCGGCGTCTTTCCTAACAATAATAAAGACGGGAAAATTAAACTTGTAATGGCAACACCTAATTTCATCATAAATGTTTTTAAAGCATAGTAAGACGCATTTTTTGCAACGCCTGTTTGCTGAAAATTTACCTGTGCATTATCGCCGGCTAATGCCATTGGCAGAATGCCCAAAACTGCCGTTGGATAAGTATTCAGTAATACATATACAATGATAAAAAATAACGTTGGCACTTCATATAATCCTATCGTTGCCGTAAAACTAAAACTGATAATCAAACACAATAATGCTGATTGCATTACTTTCTTCTTGCCATATTTATCTACCAGTTTATCTATCAACGGATACATTACTAATGATGCGATTCCTACACTGTACAGAATAATTGCTGTATAAATATTATCTAATTTCAGTAAGGCAGCGACAATATAAGGTACTGCTACTACAAATATCTTTTGCGGAAACCAGTATATTACTTCCACGATGACCAATACCCTGAAATTTTTGTCGTTCCATACTTCACGCATGTTATCGAATATTCCCTGATGTTTGCTGTCGAACTTTAATTCTTCTTCAGAAATATTTTTACCGGAATTATCCGCAACAAATAAAATCGGCATTGACATTAAAATCATGGCAATTACAGCGTACACCAAAACACATAGTTGAAAAACGGTTTCATTAGACATGGTATCTTTAAATACACTCATAATAATGTTAATCGTTTGTCCGATACCAATTCCTAATGCGTAAGCAATCGACAACATCATTACAATATGCAAACGTTCTTTTTCTTTCTTAGCAATCTCATTGATTAACGCATTGTAGGGTGTTGTGTAAAAACATTTTACAATAAATGCAGCTAAAACCGTCACCGACAGCCACACTACATTTAAAGAATGAATCCCATCTTTTAAAGGAAAAAAAACTGCAGCAGATAAAAATGCAAATGGCACAATTGCAAATGCCATAAATGTTTTGCGCTTACCAAACTTAAATGTGCTCCTGTCGCTTAAGCTGCCGACTATTGGTTCCATAAATGCACTTATGATATAGCCAACAGCAGATAAAATTCCAACAATAGTAAACACTTTAAAGATAGCGCCCTGATAAACGAATGCTTTAAATAAAGGCTTACCATTGTCCGGTGGTAAATAGAAAAAATAAATTAATTCTGTGAAACCGAATACTGCCAGACTCCATCCTATCTGCCCGGATGCGAATGCAATTTTTCTGATTAACGGAACTTCTGCTTCTTCAACAACTTCATTCATTCAACTAAGATAAACTAATTTCAAATAGTATGTATATCCAAAACATTTTTCTATATTTAGCTTATGCGTTTCCCAAAAATTCCTGTACTCGTCACGTCATTTATTACGCTCATCATTATTATTTTAAATTATTTTTTATCCGGAACATTCTGGGAGGACTGGGAAATTGAGCCGTCAATTGTGCAAGGTTGTTTTTGTGAGCATAATTACTTAGAACGCTTTATCCGGCAACCATTTAATTCATGGTCGAACCTTGCATTTTTATACGCCGGAATTTTAATCCTTTATAATACATGGAGAAGCAATAGTAAGAATGAGAATTATATAAAAAGAAATAAAATAATCGGTTTTGCTTTTGGTATTCTGTTGTGTATTTTATTTACCGGGAGTTTTTTATTTCATGCATCATTGACTACTTTTTTTGGTAAAACAGATATGATTGGCACTTACGGCATTCCATTATTTTTAGGCATGATTGGCATCAGCAGAATTTTTGTGTATCATAATTTATTGCAGGAAAAAACAGCAGCAATTGTATGTGTAGCGGTTACGTATATACTTGGGTATTTACTCGCTTTCCACTACATCATCTTAATTAATATGATTGTAAGTTTTGGAACTTTGTTAATAGTAGCAGGTCTTACCGCTTTATATTTATTAAGCAGAAAAGATATTTTGTTCGACAGAAAGTTATTGTTTCTAAACATTCTACTTGTTTTACTTGCCTGTATTCTTTGGATTTTAGACCACAACAATATTGTTTGTTTTCCTTATTCAAACATACAGCTACATTCATTCTGGCATGTGTTAAACGGAATGGCTGCTTATTATATGTTTGAGTTTTTCAAAAGCGAGCATAATTAATGTGATTGCGAATCTATTTGCGAGGCACAAGTAAATATACAAGCAATCTGTTCAATTTTATTCAACAAATTGCTTCATGCATCAACTAATTCTTAAAATTGAAAATCTATAATGCATTCGCAATGACGTTAATTCGTTTTCAACGTATTCATCACCTTATGATACGGGCATTTCGGAGAATTCAATAATTTATCCGGTCCCAAATCTTCCATTGTATATCCATTGGGATATGCTTTGTGTTTAAAATCGCGTGTGCGGATATAAGGTGTAGTTCTTGGTATTAAACTTTCGGCATAACTTCTGGCTCGCAAAGAATTTGTAACAAACCTACGCATGGCTTCACCGGGTTCTTTATAATTAAATGCTTGCAGCAAACGCGGTTCCATTACAGCATGAATAAACGGACGAACTGCATCAAACATAAATGTTGGAACATACCAACTTAGCAATAAATCTTCGGTTGCGCGAGCCACTTTAAAATTAGCTTCCGAATACACAAAATGTTTTAATTCAAAATCATCGTGATATTTCTTAAAAGCAGAGATGCTGTCCGGAATATCTTTTATATTCATCTTCTCTCCTATTTCTTTCCAAACATAAAATCCCGCAAGCTCTTCATTTCTGCATAATTGCCTATAGCCAAATTTATTTATCCAGTAACCTGTATCAAATATAAAAGTACTCAGCACGTATAAATAATCTTCATTCGTAATTGTATAGTTGGAGTGAATCCAGTTTAATCGTTCCAGTGCCTGCAATCCACGACCTCCCTCTTCTAAGCCATGCTCAATAATTTCACTTAAAATCAAATCCGTATCATCATATCTTTTTTGCGAATGATGTTCAAATTCTTTTGAAGCATGTAAAATTTTTGCAATAGATGGAACGGCAAATGTCTTATACAATGCCAGTTCCAAGGCACGATTAAAATCCCAGGGAAACTCATAAAAGACCGTCAAGCGTACAATCTCCCATGCATCCTTTTCAGGATGCAACGATTCAATTTTGAGCAATGTTTTTGACTTTGACATAAACCAATTTACTTAAATAAAATGGAATACACAATCAATAATTTATTTATTGTCTTTAGATAATTTGTAATGTTGATTTTAATATGACATATATACTGTACAAAAATAATTAAGCTGTCGGAATCTTTTCCTCCAGCATTTTATTTCCCGCTTTATCATAATATATACAAGTCATATCTCGTGTATCCACTCTCCATTTCTCTACTCCTGTTTCAGCAGCATGTTTACAGAAAGTCGGGTAGTCTGTTTGTCCTTGCTGATGAATTTTAAGATAATGTTTAAATTTTTCTGCATCACTTTCTAATGCAACTTTTAATTCCGTATACATCGCATCACCTTCAACCAGATAATCATTCTGTCCAACATACTTTTTATGACCGTCTTTTACATAGGAATCATAATATTCTACTCCTAACTTTATAAAATCTCGAACAAGATTTGGAAAATCCGCCCCACTCTTTACTTTTGAATGGGCTTCTTTAATCTGGTCAAGTGTAAACATAATTATTTGTTGGGTTGAGGTGTCAGTCTTAAATATGGTTTAATACGCTTAAACCCTTTCGGAAATTTCACTTCTGCATCTGCATCAGAAATTGCAGGAGCAATTACCACATCCTCTCCTTCCTGCCAGTTTACAGGTGTTGCTACACTGTAATTTGCCGTTAATTGTAATGAATCAATAACACGTAAAATTTCATTAAAATTTCTACCTGTGGAAGCGGGATAGGTAATAGTGAGTTTTATTTTTTTATCCGGGCCGATAACAAAGACACTTCGTACTGTAAATTTCTCCGATGCATTCGGATGCATCATATCATATAACTCAGCCACTTTCTTATCGGGATCGGCAATGATTGGAAAATTCATGGTAACATGCTGTGTTTCTTCTATATCTTTTATCCAATTGTGGTGAGATTCAATGCCATCCACACTTAATGCCAGTACTTTTACATTTCGTTTGGCAAACTCATCTTTTAATTTTGCAGTATAACCCAATTCCGTTGTACAAACCGGTGTAAAATCTGCAGGATGAGAAAATAAAACAGCCCAGCTGTTGCCCAGCCATTCATGAAAATTTATAGTTCCTTCTGTAGTGTCTGCTGTGAAGTTCGGAGCTTCATCGCCTAATCTTAGTGACATAATATATGTTTTATATGGTGAATAAATAGCTAATTAAAAACAATGTAAATATACACATTCTATGACCCATTTTGACTTCAAAAAGATAAAATTGTGTATTTTTATAAAAAATAACAAATCTATAAAAAAATAATTTTCCGGATTATTTAATATTGTCAGATTCAATTAATAACATCAAAAAATGCTTCTATGAAATCTATTCAAATGACACAACAATTTAACGCACCACAACAAGTAATTTTTGATTTTCTAAGCGAGCATAATAATTTAGGTCCTATACTCGGTGCAGATATCAAAAGAATTAAAGATGCGGATGGCAGTAATCCGAATGGATTGGGTTCTGTACGAAGCATTAAATTAGGGATAGAGATTTTACAGGAAACTGTTGTAACATTTGATCCCCCGAATGTGATAGAATATAAAATCACCAGCAATGCTCCCATTAAATATCATCTCGGCAGGCTGGAATTTACAACACCTGAAGCAGGAAAAACATTTTTGAACTACACTATTGAAATGGAAAGTAAGTTTAGTTTTCTGGATGGTATTATTACATTATTTTTAGAGTCGACTATAAAAAGAGGATTGAAAAAATTAGCTGCAAAATATAAATAATGCTTGGTATACGAACGAAAAATGAAAAACAAAAATTGCATTTCCTGCAGGATTTTGATGCTCCTGTAAAAAATGTATTTTCATTTTTCAGCGACCACAACCGATTAAGTGAAATTTATCCGGCATTTATAAAACGAATTATTGATGCTCCCAATCCTGCAAACTGTAATGATGTTGGGTCCTCCAGATTAATTATAAGTTTCCCGGTGTTTTTTCAGGAAACAGTTACACAATACATCGAGTCAAAATATTTAGAATATAAGATTACGTTAGGGAGTCCGTTGAAAAACCACATCGGCAAGATGAATTTTATAGAGCTATCTCCAAACCGAACAAGGTTAGATTATATTATAGAGTTTGAACCATATATTCCATACACAGGCTTTGTAATGAATCAAATAAATACTAAATTAGTTCAGGATGCGTTAAGCACACTTGCAAGAAAATTTAAACAAAATCCAAATTATTGAAAAAAATAATCTTCATACTTAGCTGTTTCCTATTTCTATCTTCCTGTAAGAAAGAAGAATTTGTACGTCCTGATTATATTGTATTCGGGGCAATACAAGGTGATTGTGCCAGTGGTTGCCGGTTTGTCTATTATTTAGATGATACAAAACTAACGGAAGACGAAACGGTAAAATACTTCTCCACTCAAAATTTAGCAAATTTTACCACTACCCTCTCCAACGATAAATTTTTACTGGCAAAAGATTTAATTAATAAAGTTCCTGTTGCCCTTACCAAAACAAACCGTACCATATTTATTGATTTAAATGCTTCCAATCCTAACTTGTGGTATGCTGAAATAAAATTGAATGGCAGGGTATTTACCTGGACATTTGACAACTCACCTAGTAGCACTCCCAGTTACCTGAAACCATTTGCTGATGAAGTAATCACTATCAGCAACAGTATCCGATAATCATTTTATCTACCTTATGCATTTATCGCTGGCTTAACGAATATTAACTATGTTAAAAGTTTACCCTGATTAAACTTTTTACAAATTAGGAAGTCAAAATGCTAACCAAAACAAAAATAATCATGAAATATCAATTCAATACATTAATACTAGTTATGTAGTTTAGATATTACATGTGCTCATTTAAAACAATTAAAATAAATCACATGAAAACAATTCTTATCTCGTCAAGAATGTTGCTATTAGTTGCAACGCTGACATTTGGATTAACATCCTGCAACAAAAACAATCTTACCGAAGATGCGGAATCTGCCGCTGCACAGAACCTGAACATAGCGGAAATTGAAGACGATAATACACAACTGATGGCTGACCAGGCAGAAGCAAATGGAACTGTATCTGATTTACGTGTGGCTTCCACAATTACCAACAGTGATGCTGATATTTTAGGTGGCTGTGCTGTAGTCACAAAAGACACTTTATCCACTCCCAAAAGTATTACTATTGATTTCGGAACCGGATGCACAAGTGCTAATGGTGTAGTTCGCAAAGGAAAAATTATTGTTACGTACACCGGAAGGTATAGAGATGCAGGCACTGTAATTCATATTGTATCAGAGGATTATTATGTAAATGGAAAGAAAATTGACATTGACAGAACGGTGACGAATGAGGGAGAAAACGGAAACGGAAATTTAGTATTCAACATACACGCAGAACGCGCTGTAACTTTCGCAGATGGAGGAACCTGCAGCAGCACAGTAGATAAAACACGTGAATGGATTGCAGGTGATGACACTCCGCGCGATTTTTCAGATGATATATTTAAAGTAAACGGAACAGGAACGCATACCTCTAAAAGAGGAATTGTTTACAACGCTACAACATTGACGCCTCTAATCAGAAAAGTAGCTTGTCGTGAATTTGTAAGCGGTGAAGTAAAGATAGTTCGCCAAACTAATAGTGCCAGATTTGCCATTATCAACTTTGGAACAGGTGATTGTGATGATGAAGCTACCGTTACACTGGATAACGGCAGATCATTTACCATAGATTTGAGACATTAAATTATATACTGATTAGTTTATATAAATAGTGAATGGCTAAACAATATTGTTTAGCCATTTCAAATTAACACGCTATGGAT
>DAORIK010000133.1:0-7647 GCA_035438465.1 Chitinophagales bacterium
GAAAACTGTTCAAATGCCTGCGGACGCAATACTTTTTCCAATTCTTTTTCCGTCTTGGATAGGAAATCGCCGGTTGCATCTAAATTCGGATTTTGCATCTCAGCAAAGATAAATAAATAGAATAAGGATTTAAAGAAAAATAAGATTCGACATTACTTTAAGTGTACAGTAGAAAGTACCGGATGGTGATCTGATAAATAATTGAATTTACTTTTACAAAAACAAGTATTCTCGTAAGGTTTTAAAACTTCAGATGTACTGATTTCTGCTATTGCGGCATGTTGTTTCCTCAATAAAGTGTAATCCAGTGTTTCCAGCGTATGTTCTGAAAATTTAAAGGCTAAATCATTTTCCAGTCCGTTCCAGCTGTATTTTTCACCTGAAAAAGAAGCCGGTAAAACATCCAGTAATTGCAACATCTCTTTGTATTCAGTAGTATCATAATAATTAGAGTTTAAATCACCGATGATAAACTGAGGAATAGAATCAGTCATATATTTTTCTAAAACTTCTGTTTTTAACTGCTGAAATTGCACCATTCTCGTTTGCTTATATTTTGGCAGGCTTTGCGTGTGTGTTCCAATAATTTGTATCTTTTTATTATTCACTATTAATTCTGTAAATGTTGCTCCTTTTCTGGCAAAAATATCAGAACCTTTCTTCTTTTTGTACGTAATAAAGTCTTGTCTGTCTAACGGATATTTGCTAAAAATCCAAATCCCACTGTTAGCTTTCAGCAACCCTTTTTTAGTAACTGCAGACTGATATGGGAAAACTTGTCTTAGACTATCATAAATAATA
The DNA here is from genome assembly GCA_035438465.1 of Chitinophagales bacterium. GTDB lineage: Bacteria > Bacteroidota > Bacteroidia > Chitinophagales > JADIYW01 > JADJSS01. Next base: position 802 of record DAORIK010000133.1, read on the forward strand.
GTTCTTGTTTCTTTCATAAAGGCTTCTTCCAGCACAATGATATCCGGATTTATATTTTTAATATAATCTGCTATTAAAAATGCTCTTTCTGTCTGACAGGATTTAAAAATAACCGGTGGAACCATAAAAATATTCCAGGCCATTATCTTTATTTCCTGGGAAAAAATAACAACACATTGAACGAGCAGCAAAGTCAATATGAGTACTTGTTTTTTCATGTTACGTAATTTACAATTGAACAACTGATTTTCACATTTATTAATAAACAATCTTTGTGAACTTTATGTTAAAACGCTGAATTATGCTTATATTTGCGCGTCTGAATTATAGAATTGTAGAATTTGAAAATTATTGAATTTGAGAGATTTGATGTTCCACAATTCATTCATTCACTAACTCATAAATTAAAGATATGTCAGCAGAAAAAATTACGATGAAAGACGGGCACCTGAATGTGCCGAATGAACCTATTATTCCATTTATTGAAGGTGACGGAACCGGACCGGATATTTGGCGAGCTTCGGTACGTGTATTGGATGCAGCAGTAGAGAAAGCTTATGGCGGAACGCGAAAAATACACTGGAAAGAAGTATTAGCAGGTGAAAAAGCATACAAACAAACCGGCTCCTGGCTGCCCGATGAAACATTAAAAGTAATTGAAGAAAACTTAATTGCAATTAAAGGACCATTAACCACACCTGTTGGCGGCGGTATCCGCTCCTTAAACGTTGCTTTACGTCAGTTATTAGACTTGTACGCTTGCGTTCGTCCAGTAAGATATTTTAACGGAGTACCATCAAATTCAAAAGTGCCGGAACAGGTAGATATGATTATTTTTCGTGAAAATACGGAAGATATTTATGCAGGTATTGAGTGGATGGAAGGAACCGAAGAGTGCAGGAAATTATTGCATTTCTTACAATCAGAAATGAACATAGGTGATAAAATCCGCTTCCCGGAAACATCCTCTTTAGGTATCAAACCTGTTTCATTGGATGGTACAGAAAGATTGGTACGCTCTGCAATAAACTATGCATTAGCACACAATCGTAAAAGTGTAACGTTGGTGCATAAAGGAAATATCATGAAGTTTACTGAAGGTAAGTTTAAGGAATGGGGATATAAGTTAGCGGAGCGGGAATATGGTGATAAAGTATTTACCTGGCCACAATATGATAAGATTTTAGCAGAAGAAGGACAAGAAGAAGCCAATGCCGCAATGAAAAAAGCGGAAGCAGATGGAAAACTAATCATTAAAGATGCGATTGCTGATAATTTCTTACAGCAAATTATTCTGCGTCCAAGTGAGTATGACGTGGTTGCAACCTTAAACTTAAACGGAGATTATATTTCTGATGCTTTGGCTGCCTTAGTGGGTGGCATTGGTATTGCGCCGGGAGCCAATATTAATTATTTAACCGGTATGGCAATTTTCGAAGCTACACACGGAACAGCACCAAAGTATGCAAATCAGGATAAGGTAAATCCAAGTTCTGTTATTTTGTCCGGTGTGATGATGTTTGAATTTTTAGGCTGGATAGAAGCTGCCAATTTAATTATCAAAGGAATGGAAAAAGCCATTGAAAACAAAACGGTAACGTACGATTTTGAACGTTTGATGACAGGCGCTAAACTATTGAAATGCTCTGAATTCGGAGAAGCAATTATCAGTAACTTTTAAAAAATAAAAACTATAAGATAAAGCCTTGCATTTATACATGCAAGGCTTTTTTGTTTTAGATAGAATTAAGTATCTTTATAAAAACCATTCAAATGTTTCGTCATACAATTATTCTTCTCATTTGCATCACCGTCTTTGGATGTACTAAAAATAATGAAAATCCAATTGGTGAATCTTGCACGGTGGAGATTACTCATACATTCAAGAATCCTTATGAAATTCCCGAAGAAGTATTGCTAACAGGAAAAAAACCTTCACACGAATATGTAAAATTTTATTTAACCACAATTCAGCAATATCGTGCATTGGAAGCACAAGGCGTTTTTCTTTTAGACCATCCTTTTGATATTGCACCGGATAAAAATTTACAATATAAAACTGAACACACACAGCAATATGGCGTCTATTATGGTGTAGTACCGGAAGGTGTTAATCTATCGGCCTATCAAACAGAGAAAATAAGTGATCTGAATATGCCGGAAGGAAATCCTACCGCTAGAATAAATGAATTTGGCGATAAACAATTTACAGGCAATATCACATTTTTTGACCCTATAGACAGTATACAAGTTCCGATTAAAGGAGTACAGGTTATTATTAAAGATGTAACTAAAACGGCATCCGCATTTACAGATTCTCTCGGGAATTTTTCTCTTTCCTCTCCAAATATTATTTCTGACACGGTAGAAGTATTATTAAAATTTGACAATAATTATCTGGAAATTCATACACTCGATGTTGCCAATATATTTGGTGTTTTTGGAATCAACACCTATTCCTTAGGATTCAAAAAATCATGCGCATTTACGAGTTTAAATATTGAAATAGGAAGAGCATTCAACAATGCCGCCTTGCATCATTCCTGTGCAGCATTGCATTCTTTGAACAAATACAAAGAATTTGCTAATCACTATGGCTTTTTGATGCCGGATAAAAAATTCCTGTTCTGGTTAGGAACAGAAGCACCGATAAGCACATCGTATGCCACACCAATGCTTCGAAATATGGCTCAGCAAAATATTTCAAATCCGACACAACTACTTACCAATTTAATTGGCGTTCCTGCAAGTTTAGCAGGGTTACTCGCAGTAATTGTTAAAGACCAGTTACCGGATGTTTATGCACCTTATTATGTTCGGTATGCAACTGCAGCAAGAGCTTCTTTTATTGAAACTATGTTTCATGAATTGTCACATGCCAGTCATTATGCAAAAGTAGGACCTTCCTTCTGGTTGCCTTATGTAGAATATATTTACAGTAATGGTGGTTACGGCACACCAGACCTACCTAACTCCGGTATTATAGGTCTATCTGAAGCATGGGCAGAAGATTTATCGAATATTTGTGCATACTATACTTATGGCAAACAAAGGTATCTGAACTTTAACGAAAATCCGGTTGAAGACTGGATTCCATATGGTATTTATTATGATTTATATGATACAGGTACTAACGAAAGTTTTGATTTTGTATCTAACATTACCTTTCCACAAATTTACAGTTTGCTTACCGTTGATATGAGAAGTTTGGATATGATGAAGACAAAACTAAAGACTAATTTCCCGGCACAGCAAATCGGTATTGACAGTATTTTTCATCATTACAATTATTAGTGGTATATCTTAGAAAATTTTAACCATTTTGGAATCGAATTTGTAGTAAATTTGAGATGATGAAAAAACTATTGTTTTCCATATTGTTATTTATTTCAGTTCTCTCTAATGCATCGTTCATTGTAATACCAATGGATGAGACACAAACGAATCATTTAAAAGCATATGGTATTGCCTATTGGGTATTGACAAAAAATGTACCTATAGACTGGCTACTGAATTATCGTGGTGGAAGTTTTTCATTTCCTTACAGTAAAGATTTTGAGAAAGAATGTTTGGTGCGCAATGTAAAATATGAAACGATTGCCGATGCATCAATGAGTAAGATTTTGGAAGACATTGCCAATCCTGAAATAAATATGGATGCCGTTCGTTTGGAGAAGGCACCTAAGGTGGCAGTATATTCCCCTAAAACAAATAATCCGTGGGATGATGCAGTTACATTGGTATTAACGTATGCTGAGATTCCTTATACCGTTATTTACGATGAAGAAATCTTAGATGATAATCTGCACTTGTATGACTGGCTACATTTGCACCATGAAGATTTCACGGGACAATATGGAAAATTTTTTGCAGCCTATCAGAATGCGGACTGGTATCAGAAGCAGGTAGCAGATTATGAATTAAGAGCAACAGCGTTAGGTTTTTCAAAAGTATCACAGGAAAAATTAGCGGTGGCTAAAAAGATTCGTGATTTTGTGATGGGGGGTGGATATATGTTTGCGATGTGTTCTGCCACAGATTCTTATGATATTGCATTGGCAGCGGAAGGATTGGATATTTGTACTACACAATTTGATCATGATGCGATGGATCAGAATGCACAAAGTAAGATTGATTACAGCAAGGGATTTGCGTTCCAAAATTATCAGATAAGTACAAATCCGTACGAGTACGAATTTTCTACGATAGATGTTCCCGGTATTCGTCCAATTGCCAAAGAAATGGACTATTTCAGCTTATTTGATTTTTCTGCTAAATGGGATCAGGTACCATCGATGCTAACTCAAGATCATGAGAGAATTGTTAAAGGATTTATGGGACAAACCACCGCATTTAAAAAACCACTAATAAAATCGGATGTGTTGATTTTAGGTGAAAATAAAAGTCTGAATGAAGCGAAATATATTCATGGAATTTATGGCAAAGGCACCTGGACGTTTTATGGTGGACATGATCCGGAAGACTATCAACACCGTGTTGGCGACCCTCCTACTGATTTGAACCTGCATCCAAATTCTGCCGGATACCGTTTAATCCTGAATAATATTTTATTTCCGGCGGCTAAGAAAAAACCACAAAAGACTTAATCAGAATAATAAATTTTGCTATTTTTATTTCTAATTAAAATCAGAAACTATGCAAAAATTATTTCCATATGTGGCAATACTATTGCTGTTTATTAGCCACACTGCTATCGCACAAAACGCAGAAATATCAACTTTCAAATCCTATCAAAACTATGATTTTGTTTCCGGAAACAAGATTTTATTTGAAGATGATTTCAGAAATAATCAGGATGGAGAGTTTCCCGCTCACTGGAATCTTGAAGGAGGACAAGGTGTGATTAATAAGATGGAAGACGATGTAGTATTTTCCATCACGAAATATTACAGCATTTATTCTCCCGCTATGAAAAACAAAGCGTATCTGCCGGCGCAGTATACTATTGAATTTGATACTTGGTTGGATGCTGCGTATGACAGTAATGAAGGTGTGTATATTGAATTCCGAAAAGGAAGTGAAAAAGCCGGAGGCATCTATACCAATCACAGTTATTTTATGTGTGAATTTGGCGACAAGAAACTGCAAGGCGACTTACCGGCAGTAATAGCCAATGAAGCGTATCATAACAAATGGCATCACATTGCTATAGCCGTAAAAGATGCACAAATAAAAGTGTATTGTGATCAATATAGGGTGCTGGTGGTTCCCGACTGCGGCTTCAAGGCAACTAATCTGGGTTTAGGCGGAAATGCCAGCGAAGGAATGAATATGCTGTTTAAAAATTTTCGCTTAGCTGAGGGTGGTGGTATGAATTTAGTGGATAAGAAATTAACAGACACGAAAATAATCACCTATGGTATTCATTTTGATTACAACAAAGCATTAATAAAACCGGAAAGTATGGGTACGTTGAATAGTATTCTGCAAATTATGAAAGACAATCCTGAACTGAAATTTGAAATCGGCGGCCATACTGATAGTGATGGTGATGATGTATATAACTTAAAACTCTCGCAACAACGTGCTGATGCTGTAAAAACTCAGTTGGTAAGTATGGGTGTAGAGTCATCCAGATTAACAGCCAAAGGATACGGTGAAACCAAACCGATTACTGACAATACAACAGATAACAGTAAAGCCAATAACAGACGGGTGGAGTTTGTAAAACAATAAATTAAATTACTAAAATAAATTCCGAAAAATGAAAACAAATAAAATAGTACTCACATCATTCCTTATTATTGTAATTTGTTCTGCTTTCAAAATTGCAGATACTACGTTACAAAAAATTAATGCATCTGAAGCAGAAATAAAAAAAGCAGTTGTTGAAGCTGCAGTGTATGGAAAATCAACTTCATTTAATTCATTTGCTGTAGGCTTAACTAATTTTGGAATTATAAAACAAATAGTTAAAGGGAAGCTGATTGTTGATAAGCAAGAGGTCATAAATAGTGCTATGAGTTTTGTAAAATCCTATTATAATAGTGCGGAATTTAAAGCAGACTACAAAGCTAAAATGGCCACAGTAGTAAACCCAGTAAGTGTTGATGATTCATTTAAACTAAAAAAACAATATGAAGACAATTTAAAAGCATTGGAAACAGCATTTAACTCGGGCAAAAAATATACAACAAAAGCTGAAAATGAAGAAACACTCACAAAGTACACCGGTGCATCTAATCAAGGAATTGATAAAGCCTTGGAAATGCTGAAAAACAATCCGCAGATTGCGGCACAAAGTGGCATGAGTGCAGAACAGATACAACAAATGCTGTCGCAGGCAAAAGCCGGAGTTGCATCAGGAAAAGAGAAAGGCCAGGAAAAAATAGATGAACTATATGACAATGGTGGTGAGCAAAAAATACAAGATGATTATCAAAAAAAATATGAAGACGAAAAAAGAAATCTGAAAATAAATTATGAAAGAGATTTAGCTGATTTAAGAAAATATTTAAATGCTTCTGACACTAAGGGCAACACAAAAGGTGCTTTAAGTAATTTAATAAGTTTGATTGATGAAGTGGATTTTAATGCTGAATTAACCACGGGAAACAGTAACTCAAAAAAAACTTTCGTTAAAAAGGAATATGAAGCAAAAAGTGGAAATTGGAAATTTGTGTTCAGAGCCGGAAAAGAAAACGCCATGTTGGTTCGTGCTGCAGCCGCACAATGGCTAAGTGAATTAAAATAACAAGGATAAATGCAAGGCAATCATTTTACATTACAATGAAAAAGTAAGTTACTCACTCACCGTGAACTCATAATATTCCATCACAGGATTGTGTAATAGTTTTTTGCACGCTTCTTCTACCTGTGCTGTCT
>DAORIK010000134.1:0-7524 GCA_035438465.1 Chitinophagales bacterium
ATATTTGAATGTGGCAACCAAAGTGATGTTGGGCACACACAAATTAAAGGACTTTACATTCAAAGAAAAACTAACCGGTTACGCCATCAAAGAACCTGTTTTCTCCTTCGATAAATTCCCGAATGTCAATAAAGAATTGGGTCCTGAAATGAAATCCACCGGTGAAGCGATTTATTTTATCAAAGATTTATTCGATCCGTATTTCCGACAATTGTATAAGGATAAGAGTATGTTCTTGAGTAGGTAACTAAAATGGTTCTTCTTTTTGAGTTGCACTAATTTCTTGTGCATGCAATCGAATATAATTCGTATGGCTTAATAGGTTATTTTGTTCATAGAACTCTTCTAGTTTGTCGATTGGAATCCACTTAGAACCAATCATATTTGAATTAAACATCTCTTCAAAAATTAGATGAGAGATACTTTTACCAAGAAATTCTTTTTTATCAACCTTATCTTTATCTTGTATTAGTTTTTGCAATTCACAAATTGGCACGTGTGTACCTGTTGTAACTAATCTGCTTTCATTGTTTTGTAGATTACTGGTTGGTCTAAAAAATGCTGAGCAAAAAGGAAATCTAAAATTATTGGGTGATTTATTTCCATCATATCCTGAACAATGTTTTGATTTACATAAAATTTGTTCCATTCTTAGTATTTGGTTTCTTGATCTTTGGTCAATTGTAATACTTTTAGTGTTCCATATTTTATATTGAAGATAAACAAACCTTACCCTCTCTTTTTGTAAGTCAAACTGTTCATAGACTAAATCTGCACCAAGTATAGTCTCTTCTTTAGCCATATGTAAGAACCTTAATCTTAATATTCTATTGTTTGGAAGCTTAAAATCAGTATACTTATCATTGCTATATAATTCCTTGGTAAATACATTGTGGAATTCGCTACCAAACGAATAATCTCTGTTCAGTATATTATTTTCATAAATAGGTTGTGGTGAAAAATATTCCAATGCTGTTGCAAGTTCAACTATCTTTTTCTTTATTGATGTTGATTTCTTACCTGCTAACTTCTCGAGTTTTTCCTTGTTTATATTAATGTCTTTTTGAATCAAATCTTCAGGTTTAATTATGTTGTCTATCGTTGAATCTGCTTCTGCTAATTCTTTATATAACCTCACTGTATCACTCTCATTTTTATCTATCATCAACCTTGATATAGAATCATAAACATTTTCATCAACATCTCTTATATAACCTAAAGCAGTTTGATAAGATAATGGTTGTTGAGATTTGTTAGCAATAGTTATCGCTTCTCTTACAGCAACAACTGCCTGGAATCCATTATTTCTTCTTTCTTCTTCATCAATACTTTTATCATCAAAGTAGTTAGCCATATTACATGTTATATATCTATAAAGATAGAATAAATTATTTTTTTAAACAAAAAAGAGATGCCATCCGACATCTCTTCTTTTTCATAACTTTTTCAGCTAAATTTATTTCTTTGGCGTTGCCATTAAATTATTCATCGCCATCATTTCTTTCATCGTTTTCTGCATGCCGTCGGTAGAACCGTCTAAGAAAATCACGTTCCCTTTTCCGTATTCCGCGAAGTTTTTTATCGCTTCTGTCCACATGGAGAATAAAATCACGGAGGTATCTAAATTGGCCTGCTCCATTTCTTTCGCCGCCTGCGTCATACCTTTCGCTACTTCTTCTCTGAACAACGCCACACCTTGTCCGCGCAACTGCGCCGCAATACGTTCCGCATCTGCCGCAATTTTTATCGCATTACCTTCTGCTTCAGCCGCTTTGGTTTTGGTAATTAATAAGGCCTGACCTTCGTTTTCTGCGGCTGCCTTTAAATTACTTGATGCCACTACCTGCGCCATCGATTTGATAATAGCTTCATCGAATGTAATATCATTCAATTGTAAATCTAACAAATGATAACCCCAGGTTTCCAATGTTTGGTCGATTTGTTCTTTCACGTCCTCCACAATTTCTTTTCTTAAAGAAAGCACTTCCGCCTGTTTTTTGGTGGCTACAAATCCACGAATAGAACCTTCAATAGTACGCACCAAAGCCTGCATTAAATTTCTGTCGTCGATAAATTTAAACGCTACGTTTTTGATGGTGTTTTCATCAGTATTTACTACTGCATACAATAACATCGCTTTAAAATATACATTTGCCTGGTCAATCGTAATTGCCTGAAATTCCAACTCCACTGAACGGTTTTGAATAGAAACACGTTTGTACACTTGTTCCAGAAAAGGAATTTTCATGTTCAAACCAGGACCTAAAATTCTCTGGTATTTTCCGAACATGGTAATGACTGCTATAGTGCCTTGTTGAACGGTTACAAAAGATAAGAAAACGCCTAATACAATTAAGCCTAATAATGCATACAACATAATTTATGATTTTTAAGTGAATAATATATCTCAAAAAACAGCCTTACGGTGTTTTAAGTTCCACAATTTAAAACTTTTGCTTCTAAATATGTATTTATTTTTATTAATAACTCACCGGAAATCCGCCAAAGTTATTCAGAAATTGAGCTTTGCTCATTTTCATTCCTTTGGGTGCATAATCTGCTAAATAGGTTTGTGCCTGTAAATTGCTAATGTTTAGAATATTCGGCAAGTTGATATTCGTCGATAAATCCGGCACTAAACTCATCGGATATGGAAAAGAAGGTTTGGTTAGCAGGTTTCTGTAAATAATCAACCCTTTTACATTTTTTTTCAATTCCGGTGGTAAGTCAATATAATTTAAACCGGCAGCTTTCGTTCTCAAGGCAGCATCTTCATCACCAATCACAATGTTTATATATCCATCTGAATCCGCTATTTTAAATTCTAAATCCGTTGTGGTAGAATAAGTGTATGTCTTTGCATCACACAAACAAATAGAAAAGTATCGAACATCCGTCAATCCGTTTTGTGAATTATTCTGAGAAAAAGTTGGTGCTTTGAAACGCAACATCGTTACGTTATTCTTATTAAAAGTAATTGGCGTAAACAAATAATAGTTGTCCAGATTTGGATACAAAAACACCCCTGAAAATTTATAAAAGAAAACATCTTTTGGTGCTTCCAGCAAACCCGCTAAATTCAAAAGTGCAGAAATTTTTTGGTATTTCTGCTGAAATTGCGCCTCAAAATTTGTATTGGCAGGCAATGGAGTTTCCAATGCTTTTCCAGTGGTTACATCAAAAGCCTCAATAGTCGGCAGCGGCACATTTGCATAATTGTTTTGTTGAGGAATGTAATAACGCAAAATAATACCGATGTTTTCTATCTTATCATCATAGCGTAAATTATTAACGAATGCCAGCGAATCAACCGTGTTCGGACAAATATTTACTGTATAATTTCTATTGGCTAATAATGCATTGGCGGATGGCAGATATGGATTTTCATTTCCGGCATCCGGTACAATATTCATATCTACCAAACTGGCAACGCTGCTCAATGTATTATTATCATAGACATTATAACTCATATAACGTGCGTAGCCATATTGACCTTTTATACGAATACCAATCGTCGAGCCTTTTGTTCTGGTAAATGAATAAAGGAAATAATTAACATTCGAATCCGGCAACAAAGGCAATGATTTGTTACTGCCTATATTTTCTGTCCAGTAGGAAACGGGTTTATTGCTTTCTTTTTGACAGGAAAAAAGCAAAAATAACAGGTAGCATAAAATCAATTTTTTCATCAACAAAAGATACCTGTTTTTATTCTAATTTTGATTATCCATTGTTAAAATATACTTATCCGTGCTGACACGCATATAAAATACCATTGATTATGGATTATATGACTGTAAGAAATGGTTTATTTTTACAAAGTGCTGAGAGTTTAATCTCTATGTCATTTTTTGGCATAAAAGTTGTTTATAAGGAAATGTTTATTAAATTTGTTTACATTAAAATAATTAAATTCTATGAAAAAGTTATTAAGTACCTTATTTTTAGCATTTGCGGTTGCTGCTGCATTTGCATCAGACAAAATTTTCTTCCATGGAGGAAAAGTTGTTGACGGAGACGTTGTAAGAGTTGAAGAATTCATCGTTGTATATAAATACACAGGTGAAAATGCTGAACAAACTGTTGGGAAAAAGGCGGTAGATAAAATTCAGTACTCCAGTGGAAGAACGGAGCAAATCAGTGAAAAAATTGTAATCAACTCTAAAGAAGATTGGGAAAAGGTAGAAATTTTATTAGATAAATCAGAAATTGTTGGCTTGAAAAAAATAGGCGAAGTGAAAGGAAAAAACTTTGCAGCTTACTCAGGAGCAAGAGCAGACAAAAAGGCTAATAAAAAATTATTGGAAGCTGCAGCAGAAATGGGAGCACCATTTGTATATATGACAGCAGACAAACAAACTACTTCCGGCGGTGGCTACGGCTGGGGCGGCTGGGGCGGTGGCTCCAATCAATCTTTGAAGAAAGGTATTGCTTATACTTATGATGATCAAAAATAATTAAATCATTCTTTTTATAAAAAAAACACGACTTTCCGTCGTGTTTTTTTATTTTCAACTTTCAATACTTGTATATACAAGCTTCCACTTTGCGTTGTATTTTTGTTGAATGAAAATTTTGCTGTATTATCTCAAAAAATACAAATGGTTGGTCTTACTAACTTTTTTACTGGCTATTATCAATCAATGTTTTTCTCTTTTAGATCCATACATTTTTGGTAAGATATTTGACAACTTTGCCACACATCCTCATACAAAAATAGATGCTGCTACCAAGTTAGCTGTTCCGAGAACTCAACGTGAATTTTTAACGGGTGTCTTGTTTCTTATCGGATGCGCCATTTCTGTTGCGATGATTAGTCGCATTGCCAAAGCCTTTCAGGATTATTTTATGAATGTAGTCATTCAGCGTTTTGGTGCTGATGTGTACACAGATGGTTTGAAACATGCCTTACAATTGCCTTTTCAGGATTTTGAAGACCAGCGCAGTGGCGAAACCTTAAACATTCTGCAAAAAGTAAGATTAGATTCCGAAAAATTTATGCAAAATTTTATCAATGTGCTTTTTGTGGCTATTATCGGAATTGTATTCGTTATCATATATTCTGCATTTGTCTATCCCTCATTGATTTTAATGTATTTTATTGCATCATTCTTGCTTGGTTTTTCCATCAATATTTTATCAAAAAGAATAAAATCTGTACAGGCAAAAATCACCGGACAAACCAATGTTCTTGCAGGTGCTACCACAGAAAGTTTACGCAATATTGAACTGATAAAAAGTTTAGGGTTAACGAATCAGGAAGTTACGCGACTCAATGATACTACTAATAAAATCTTGCATTTAGAATTAGAAAAAGTAAAAAAGATTCGCAGTATTGCATTTCTTCAGGGTACACTGGTAAATTCATTGCGACAGGTTATTATGTTTATTATTCTATATCTTATTTTTCAAGATAAACTCACAGCCGGTCAGCTTATTACTTTACAGTTTTATTCATTCTTTATTTTCAATCCATTGCAAGAAATGGGCAATGTTATTTTAAGTTATCGTGAGGCAGAAGCCTCGCTTAAAAATTTTGAAAAGTTAATGTCGAAAACCATAGAACAAAAACCTCAGGTTGCTTTAAAATTAAATACTATCGAATCCTTGTCTTTTGAAACTGTAGGATTTCAGCACCGTACTGCAAAAACAAAAGCGGTAGAAGATATCAGCTTTCAGGCTCAAAAAGGTGATACTATAGCATTTGTTGGACCTTCAGGATCCGGAAAAACAACATTGGTAAAATTATTAGTAGGATTATACAAACCGCAAGATGGTAAAATTTTATACAACAATATTGATTCTGAAAATATTGATATTGACGAATTGCGCACGCAAATTGGTTTTGTAACGCAAGACACACAATTGTTTGCAGGTACTATTAAAGAAAATTTATTGTTTGTAAATCCGTTGGCGACAGATGATGATATTATTGATGTTTTGAATAAAGCAGCCTGTCAGAATCTGTTGGCACGTAGCGAAAATGGAATAGATTCGGTAATTGGTGAAGGTGGTATGAAAATTTCCGGTGGCGAAAAACAACGCCTATCTATTGCTCGGGCCTTACTGCGTCATCCGAAAATTATAGTATTTGATGAAGCCACCTCTGCATTGGATTCAATTACGGAAGATGAAATTACACAAACCATAAAAAATGTAATTGCTAAAAAAGAACATATTACCGTAATGATTGCACATCGACTATCCACCATTATGCATGCAGATAAAATATTTGTGTTGGAAAAAGGAAAGATTATAGAAACCGGAAATCATCAGCAACTGTTGGAAGAAAAAGGATTGTATTATGCGATGTGGCGTCAACAAATTGGCGAACGTAAAAACGATTAATATTTTGTCTTAATTTGGATTTGTCAGATGTGAAGATGATTGGATTTTATTGCAGCTTTTATTTTTTTAACAAAAGAAATCTTATTAATCCAAAAATCTTTTAATCCTGATTCTGACAAAAAAAGAAAAAACATGAAAATAAAAAATTCTAAAATACTTATCACAGGTGGTAGTTCCGGCATTGGTTTAGCAACTGCTGAACTCTTAATAAAAAAAGGTGCGCAAGTTGTCATTAGCGGGCGCAATAAAAAGATGCTAACCGCAACAGCCAAAAGAATAGGAGCCATTCCTTTAGTGGCAGATGTCACAATTGAAAGAGATGTAGTTAAATTAGTAAAAAATTCCATCAAACAACTCAATGGTTTAGATGCGCTGATTAATAACGCAGGTTTCGGGTATTTTGATTTATTGCAAAATATAGATACACAAAAATTCAGAGCTATCATGGAAACCAATGTTGTTGGTGCTATGCTCTGTGGTAGAGAGTGTGCCAAATATTTTATCGAAAATAATTATGGCAACATCATTAATGTTGCTTCTACATCAGGTTTGAAGGGGCACCAAAATGGCACTGCATATTCTACTTCCAAATGGGCATTGCGTGGTATGACGGAATGCTGGCGTGAAGAACTCAGACAATACAATATTCGCGTGATGATGGTACATCCAAGTGAAGTGCAAACCAATTTTGTTATCAATTCTGGAAGACCCAAACGTGATTTCAACAACACTAAATTAGAAGCCCAAGACGTAGCACATTTAATGGTTTCCATGCTGGAATTACGGGATGTTGGTTTTATTCCGGAAGCCACAATCTGGTCAACGAATCCAAAGTGATTTTAAACCACATAGATTCATAGAAATATAGTTTTACGGATAGTAATAAACTATTATTTTCTAAAAGAATTATATAGAGCAAGCTTTGCTTGCCACTATGCTATCCTATTCTTTCCATATAAATTGCACTGTCAGTTTTGCTCTATAAAAAATATATGCTTCTATGTGGTTTAAAAATTAAATGCCATCTTGTCAGCCATTTCCCATTGGAACAACTTTTGAATAGTTTTTCAAAATTCTTAAATTCTCAAACTCTATAATTCAACAATTATCTATGGAAACAGGAAAAATTAATGTACAAACCGAGAACATCTTTCCGATTATTAAAAAATTCTTGTA
>DAORIK010000135.1:0-4229 GCA_035438465.1 Chitinophagales bacterium
ATTTTGTCGGAAGGAACCATGTCAAGAGACGAATTGTTGCTGATGAAAAAGTACTTATATACCAGCGTGGACAGAATTGAAGACATAGAACGTATGCTGATAATTGATCACAAAGACAATAAATCTTTTAAACCGACAGAAACAGTAATTGAAAATAAGTATGTGCCTGTAAAGGAAAAAGAAATTGTAGAAGTGGTGGAAAATGACCACATAGAGGAAGTGGAAGCTGCTTTGTCTAATGAGCAAAAAGAAGAATTGGAAGATTTAGTAGAAGAGATTCACACAGAGATAGAAAAAGAAGATATGGAGTTTGTCGGTGAAATTAAGTCTGTTAATGAAGAGCAAAAAATAGAAATTGCTCCATTAGTGGAAAGCAGTATTATTACAGAAGATTATTCTTTGAATAAACTGGCAGAAAACAAAATTGAAGAAGTCGTTGAAGATAATACATCAGTTCCTGTTCTTGAGAAAAAATCATTTGTCGATAGCATTATAACAGAAGATTATTCTTTAAATAAATTGGCAGAAAATAAAGAAGAAAAAGTTGTTGCGGAGAAAAATGAATTGGTTGCTGAAACAAAATCTTTTGCGGATAGTATTATTACAGAAGATTACACATTGAATAAATTATTTGAAAATAAAGAGGATAAATCTATTGTTGAGAAAGTTCCGCTGGTGGAAAGTATTATCACTGAGGATTATTCAATAAATAAAGTGAAAGAAACCGTCTTGCCTGTATCTGAAATGATTACAGCGGAAGTTAAAAAAGAAGAAGTTCCTTTGTTTGATAATGTAATTACTCCTGCAGAAACATTGGCTGCAAAATTTGAAGATCAGACAACAACTTCATTTGCAGATGAATTGGTTAAAAAGAATAAAGAAGAAACTTCTTTTTTTGAAAAATTTGAGCAAAAATTAAATGAAACTCAACAGCCGCAGTTGTTTGAAATGTTTGATGATGGTAAAGAAGAATTACATGAATCGTTTGCAAATGTGAATACATTTACTGACCAGGTAAATACTATTACAGATAAACCGTTTGTGTCCGCCGTATATGATCAACATGATACTGTTTTAGTAGCTGAAAAAGCAGTAGAAACAATGGTGGAACAGTTAACACCATCTTCACTTAATGATGTCTTTAAACCACAAACAGTAGCAGAAGTTGTAAACACTTCAACAAGTAAAACATTAAGTGAATCCATTGCACTGAATGATAAATTTATTTTTGTCCGTGAGTTATTTGGTAATCAGTTTTCAGAATATGAAACGGCATTGAAACACCTGGACACATTAAATAATTTTACTTCGGTTGAGCAATATTGCAACAATACACTTTGGAATAAATTTAACTGGACTGAGCGAGGCTCTGCTGCAGCACGTTTTATGGATGTGTTGAAAAAGAAATTCAGCTAGAAATGTTCAAATTCTATTTCACAGGCGTCTTGTTTTAAACGAGACGCTTTTTTATTTTACAATCTCATTAATAATTTTTGCAGAAACATTTTCTTGTGGAGAAAAATATGCCTGTAGTTTCTCCTTTATTGATTTTTGTAATTCATTGTCATTAATTAATTCCATTAATTTCTTTTCAAAAGATTCACCATCATTTACAGAAAATGCAACCTGCAAATTCACTAATTCATTTATTTCCTCAAACTTATGATAATAAGGTCCGAAAATCGTTGGAACACCATATACAGCAGCTTCGCTCACATTATGAACGGTCTTATTAAATCCACCACCAATAAAGGCAATATGGGCATAACGGTAAGCATATTTAAGGATGCCCTTTTTGTCTAAAAAGAGTATTGGCCATTTTTTATTGTCTGCTAAATATTGAGTGTAGGTGCTGATGTTTTCTCCAAATTCGGTTTGTAATTCTTTTGCTTTATTGTCATTAAATTCATGCGGTGCTATAATGATTTTTAAGGATTGTATTTTTCCTTTATTTCTATTATAAAAATCAGCAACTATTTTTTCTTCTATTTTCCAACTGCTTCCCAGAATAAGTACAAAACTATCTTTACAAAAATCGTCTAAAATTTTATCCTCAAAACTCTCTTTCTTGTTTTCAATTACTTTTTCCAGTTTTGTGTTACCGTAAGTTTTTGTATCAAATATCTTTGTAAATAAAGTATAAGTTTTATTTAAGTATTGCTGATATAAGAAATTTCTACCCTGTTCTAAATTAGCATTTACTAAATAAGTTGGAATATGCTTTTCTTTTAAAACAGCTAATATATTCCACCAGATTTCATTTCTTATGAAAATTACAAAATCAGGTTTTAGTATATCTGTCAACTTTCCAGCATTCTTTTTAGTGTCTAATGGGAAATAAAAAAACAAATCAGCCCAACCGGAGTTGCTATACATTTCAAAACCTGATGACGAAAAAAATGAGACGGCAATTCTTAAATCAGCGTTCTGTTTTCTCAGATTTTTTATGAGTGGAATTGCCTGCTCAAATTCCCCTGCGGAAGCACAGTGTATCCAGCAACAAGCTCGATGAACGTAAATTTTATCAAAAAGAGCTAATTCCCATTTTTTTCTGTTTTTTCTCCATTTTTCAGCTTTTGTATTTAAAAAAGAGACAAACAGCACTGTAAAACCGTATAAACGTATAAAAAATGAGTATAGAACACGCATATTGTAGATTATCCTGATTTTCGGCGAGTAGCGACAAAAATTTAAGCAAACTTATTATTTGTTAACCGTTTATGCTAAGATTATTGGCTAATTTTTTTGTATTTTTGCCATTTCCTAAAAGAAAAATGACTGACTCACAACAATTTATTACTGCTTTTGCCAACAAAGAAAAGATAATCGGCGTAATTGGACTTGGTTATGTTGGTTTGCCAATTGCCCTGGAGTTGGCAAAAAAATTTAAAGTTATTGGATTTGATATCAATCCGAAAAGGGTGGAAATGATGCAAAATCAAATCGATCCGAGCAATGAACTGCCAAAATCAGCATTTCAAAACTGTGATATTGAGTTTACGGCAGATACAACCATCCTTAAAAAAGCGACTTTTTTTATCGTAGCTGTTCCAACTCCGGTAGATGAACATAATGTCCCGGATTTAAAGCCATTAGTTGGAGCATCCAATACTATAGCAAAAGTGATAAAAAAAGGTGATTATGTGGTGTTTGAATCTACTGTTTATCCGGGTTGTACGGAAGAGGATTGTGTTCCCATTATTGAAGAAAAATCAGGATTAAAATTTAAAATCGATTTTAAAGCGGGTTATTCACCGGAAAGAATAAATCCCGGAGATACCTTACATACTTTGACAAAAATCACCAAAATTGTTGCCGGTTGTGATGAAGAAGCATTGGAAAACATTGCTGCTGTGTATGGTTCAATTATTGAACCCGGCGTTTATAAAGCCGCATCTATTAAAGTTGCCGAAGCTGCCAAAGTGATAGAAAACACGCAGCGTGATTTGAATATCGCATTGATGAATGAACTTTCACAGATTTTTAGTTTGATGAACATTAACACATACGATGTTTTGGAGGCTGCCGGTACAAAATGGAATTTCCTTAAATTTCAACCCGGACTTGTGGGCGGGCATTGTATTGGTGTTGACCCATACTATTTAACCTATAAATCAAATGAATTGGGTTACAAGCCTCAGATAATCCTGAGTGGCAGAAATATAAATGATGGTATGCCGCATTATATTGCTAAGAAAGTGGTTCAATATTTGCTGGGAAAAGGTAAAAATCCGTCTCAATGCAGAGCCTTGATAATGGGTGCCACTTTCAAGGAAAATGTAACGGATATCAGAAACTCAAAAGTATTTAATCTCTATAAAGAATTAAAGGATTTTCACATTGATGTTGAATTGACAGATGCACTCGCCGATGCACATGAAGTTCTTGAGGAATATCATGTGGAGATGAAACAAGAGGCAACAGGCAAATATGATGTGATTATCGTAGCAGTCTCGCATGATGCTTATAAACAGTTAGAGGAAAATTATTTCGTTAACTTAGCAAAAGAAGAAGCTATTTTAGTAGACATAAAAAATATGTATAAATCAAAAATTTCTCAATTAGAATATTGGACACTTTAAAGATGTTCGTTTTTAGGATTCAGTGTATATGAAAACAATTTTAATAACAGGAGGTGCAGGTTTTATCGGTTCACATGTAGTGAGGCGGTTTGTCAATAAATATCCTGATTACAGAATTGTAAATCTGGATAAACTGACTTATGCGGG
>DAORIK010000135.1:4329-7500 GCA_035438465.1 Chitinophagales bacterium
TACCACATTTCAACGGATGAGGTTTATGGAAGCCTGGGAGAAACCGGATTCTTTACTGAAGAAACAGCATATGATCCCCGTTCACCTTATTCGGCATCCAAAGCAAGTTCTGACCACTTTGTACGTGCGTATGAAAATACCTATCACTTGCCAATTGTTATTTCTAATTGTTCCAATAATTATGGTTCTTACCAGTTTCCTGAAAAATTAATACCTTTATTTATAAATAATATCAAGAACAACAAACCGTTGCCTGTTTATGGCAAAGGAGATTATACACGTGACTGGTTATTTGTGGAAGATCATGCGGCAGCTATTGATGTAATTTATCATAAAGGAAAGTTAGGCGAAACTTATAACATCGGCGGATTTAATGAATGGCAAAATATAGATTTAATAAAGGTTTTATGTTCTATAATGGATAAAAAATTAAATCGTGCATCAGGTACTTCTGAAAAATTAATTACTTATGTGAAAGACAGACCCGGGCACGATAAAAGGTATGCTATTGATGCTACAAAATTAGAACGCGAATTAGGGTGGAAACCTTCTTTACAATTTGAAGAAGGATTGGAAAAAACTGTAAATTGGTACCTTGAAAATGAAGAGTGGCTGAAAAATGTTACTTCAGGAGAGTATCTGAATTATTACAAACATCAATATGAATTAAACTAGTATGAAAAATACATTCAAAATAATATCCCTTTTTGTTCTATTAAGTTTAGCTTTTGCGGCAAGAGCACAATTTGTGGTTCCTACATTGCCATCTGTTGTTCCACCTTCAGATCCGGAACCTTCTGTTAAAGAAATTTTCAAAAAAATTGAAGATACGTTGCAGATAAAACAGGGAGAGCTAAAAATAGATGAAACAAAAAAATCTCAAGACATTGCAAAAACAATTAATCCAAGAGGTAAAGATGCCGATGAACAGGCTGGGGCAATTGGTAATGCAACCAATGCTAACGAAGTAAAAGGAAATATTAATTCCCCTGATAAATTATTAAAGGAAGCACAAAAAGCATCTGAAACCGTAGAGAAAATAACTGCAACCGCAACAAGAGAATTAAGACAAAAATTAGATTCAGTAGATATTTACGGTTTTACCTATTTCAGACAAAAAGATGTAAAAATCTTTAACAATGCAGTAGATATTAAGCCTCCGGGAAATTATATTTTAGGTGTAGGAGATCAGATTGTAGTCTCTATCTGGGGTTATGCAGATTATAACCGATTATTTTACATTGATAAAGACGGTTATATTCAGCAGGAAAATATTGGCAGGGTATATTTGAAAGGTCTTACTTTAGAACAAGCAAAAGGACTTTTGCGCACCCGATTTGCTAATGCTTATATGATTGACAAATCAGATTTTGATGTCTCTATCAATTATTCCCGTGTAATAACAATTAATGTGGTTGGTGATGTAGAGAACCCAGGTTCATATACATTCCCAGCTATAAACACAGCATACAACATATTAGCTTATGTGGGAGGTCCATCCAAATCTGGTTCTATCAGAGATATACAAATCAAAAGAGACGGTAAGATTATCAGAAAATTCGACTTATATAAATTCCTTTTCACTCCTGAAAAACAAGATGATATTTTCTTGGATAATAATGATTATATCTACGTGCCGGCGCAGAAAAATATAGTAAAAGTAGAAGGTGCCGTAAACAGAGAAGGGAAATATGAGATGATGCCCGGCGAATCCTTCGAGGATTTATTAAAGTATTGCGGAAATTATAAACCGGAAGCTTTTACAAAAATAATTCAGATTCGAAGATATGATGAAAATAAACAGATTATAATTGATTATAATTTGGATAGCGTGAAAGCTGTAGGAGGAAAAATTCTTCTAAAAAATGGAGATGTGGTTGGCGTTCGTTCTATTCCTGATAAAGTAAAAAATTATAATGAAATATTTGGTTCTGTTCTGTTACCAGGAAGATATGAATGGAAAGAAGGCGACCGTGTCTGGGATCTAATTAACAGAGCACAAGGATTGAAAGAAGATTCTTATCTCGAAGAAGCATATTTAGTAAGAACAAACTTTGACGATTTCAGAAAGCATACTTTCAAAATCAATCTGCAGTCAATTATAGATGATAAGAATTCAGAAGATAACATGTTGCTTACATTCAGAGATATAATTGAAGTTTATTCAAAATCAGATTTTTTTGACAGGTTTGACATAGAAGTAAAAGGTGAAGTAAGAAAGCCAAGGAAATTCGAATCAGAAAAAGGAATGTCTCTACGGGATGCAATTATTATGTGTAACGGATTGAAAGAAGAAGCATTACTGGACAAAATAATTATTTACCGTGTGAATGATGATTTGACCGAGAAGCTAATATCATTTAGAATAGATACAACTGATAATTTTGCTGCATTAGACACATTTAAACTTAAAAAGAGAGATAAAATTTATGTACTCAAAGATTTAAGAAGAATTGATAAGTACTACATTGAAGTAAATGGGATGGTTCGTAAAACAGATACATTCCCTTATATGGAAAATATGACACTCGCAGATGCCATTATTCTTGCTCAGGGATTTAAAATGGAAGCGGCATCCAACAGGATTGAAATTGCCAGAATTGCCAATTATGATAAAGCTATTTCACAATCTGTACCTACTCAGGTAACCATACTTAATTATAGTATCAGTAAGAATATCGGAAAAGATCCGGTTGCCAATTCAATTAAATTACAACCATTCGATCAAATTTATGTCCGTCCTACTCCTGAGTTTGAATATCAGATGAAGGTTACCGTAAAAGGGGAAGTACTATACCCTGGTGAATATGTACTTACAACTAAAGATGAAAGATTATCATCTTTAATTGAACGGGCCGGTGGACTTACACGATTCGCGTATGCAGATGGTGCAAGGCTCACAAGATCTGAAGATGGTATCGGTAATATTTTAACAGATTTAAATAAGGCATTAAAAAATAAGACATCCAAATTTAATTATGTACTTAAAAAGGGTGATGTTATAGAAATTCCGGCAATTAGAGACTTAGTGTCATTAAGAGGTGCATTTAATTACCCATCTGATAAAAAACCTGATAATCTGTATGTACCATATACTGAAGGAAAGGATGCTAAATTCTACATTTATAAATACGGAGCAGGATTCAGTGATAGTGCACAAAGAAAGAAGAC
>DAORIK010000136.1:0-7380 GCA_035438465.1 Chitinophagales bacterium
TTGTTCCTTTGTACACCAACTTTATAAATGGAAATTTTATTTTGAACGGTGTGCGTGTCGGATTTTTTAATTGTACATCTACCCTCAATGTTAATCCTGAAAAATCCAACTTGTGAATTTTTACCATCGGTACTGTTTCCAGTTCCGCATTCATTTTGTTGAGTCGCAACAAGTAAACTGTTCCACCAATCAAACCGCCTCCGATTATTGTTCCAACCGTTATTTTTTTCCAAGTCTCCATTACTTCTTTTTTAATCGTTCACTGATGTAATCCCCTGCTACTTTAAATGCCATCCAAATCACTCCGCCCACGAGTGCCTTGACTGCATAATCGGCAAGTCCTGAGTAGTCGAGATTAGCAAGTAGAATTGTTCCTGTGAGAAACATATTACTACTGCTATCTGTACTACTTTGATTTTTTTCCATATTGCCCTCCTTTTTAATTGTAGTAATTACTTTACGGGAACAAAGGAATGGCAAGGGTTTGACTCACTTTCCGAAAACCACTGTTTAGATTCATCTTGCGCATCCAAACGCATCGAAGTGTTATTTAGATAGCAATTTCAAAGAGCGTTTTTGTAAGACATTTTTAGGATGAGCATGTTTGTAATAATGCTTTTTCAAAAACAGAATGGCATAACAGCTTCCTCTTAATGCTACTCGTTCCATAAACAGTTCTCGTAAACCAACTCGCCCTGTGCCATTATAATCATAGGCTCTGTGATTAAGGAGCGTGTTTTCAAGTACATCGTTGCACCATGCTATTGTTTGTTTATCGCTCAACTTCTTTTTTGTTTCCACAAATAAATGCCATCTGATTTTTTTATACTCTATGTCAGAAGCATTATCAAAAAACATTTTTTGTGCATCCTCAAATGAATTGACGTACTTTTTTGAAGAAGGGGAAACTGAAGCTTTACAACCTCCCTGCACCACGAAGCTTTGTAAGACATGGCGATTATCGAATATATGTTCCATCGTTTCTTTAGATCACAGTTCAACAATACCCGGTGCGCCCAGTTTATCAATGATGATTTTTACCTGCGCAACGGTATAGTATTTGCCTTTTAATTCTCCGATCTCATCTTTAAAACCTTCCGTCCATTTTTTATAGGTAAGTGCTGAAACCCCATATAGATTGCGGATTTCCTTGGGTGAGTATGCCTTGAGCATAAATTTTCCCTCTTCTGTTTTATTGCCCATGACCGGATTGTTTTAAAAAGTTTACATGGATGGTGATGTTGTAAAAAAGCTGTGTGAGCTTTTCATCCTGGTACTGGATGAGTTTTTCGTTGATCTCTAAAAACAATTCCGCTTCGGAAGTTGCTACATAAAGCATCATTTTTTTTGCAATGAATCGTAAGCCGGAAACTTTATCTAAATGATTTTCTTCCCTCTCTTTGTAAAGGGCAATGTATTCATCTTCGCCTTTCATTAATACTTTGTTGTAATCCTGTAAACGTTGCGGATTCAGGTGTGCAAAGCTTTTGTAAATGCAGAGCTCTCTTTCGATGATGTCGGTGCTGTAAGTTTCCGCTTCATGCGAGTTGGAGATCACATTACGAAGCACTTCGTAATGTGGTACTAATCGTTCAAAGTAGAATGCCGGATTAATTGCTCTTGCTACTTTTTGCATCAAGCCTAATGTTTCTACACAAATATTGGCGAAGAATAAACTCTTCTGCTCAATGCAGGCTTTACGTTTTTTTTCTCGTTTGAGAAAATAGAATTTTGATTTTTTGGAGAACTTTTTCTTTGGATGGTTCCCACCTTTTATCACTCGCATGTGAGAGTGATGTTTTTGTTTTAATGCTGTCATAATTTTTTGTTTTAAAATTTATGACGCAAAGGTGTGGCGGAGAGATTGGGCAACAGCCGAGAAGGGGTGTTATTGCAGACTTGAGTATAATTTGTTTGAAACTGTAAGTTTGGGGTTGTTTTGCAGGTTTGGGGAATTTTGCTCAATATTATCTTCAGTAAAGCATCCGCCTAGATAAATATGGCCTTTAGAAATTATGCATTATATAAACCAAAAATCAGGTGTGGTAAGGGAGAAAACATCTACTGGTATAATTTTAGGGGGAGTAACAATTGTAATACTGAGAATACCTTTGTTAATTGTACTGGATTGTAGGCAAATTGGTGTAGGATAGACCCGATTTATTAAAGTTTTCTTATCTTATTCAATAGTGAATTAAGTTGTTTTATCTCTTTATCTGACAAGTGTTCTATAAATCCCTCAAAATTTCTGATATCCTTATCCATTTTACTAACAAGGCTGTGTCCAATAATATTCAACTTTACGTTAATTTTTCGCCTATTTTTCTGGTCTTGCCTGCGAACTACTAAATTTTTCTCTAAAAGCCTTTCAACCAATCTTGTTATATCCGAACTTTTATCAAGCATTTGTAGCTTAATGGTAGAAACCATCATGGACTTAGGATAAACTTCGTTTAAAATTTTAAGTATGTTAAATTGCTGAGCGGTGACGTTGTATGCTTTTAAGACAACATGGTACTCATTATGCAACCAATTATTTGTAAAATAGATATTTACTAAAGCTTTTTGTCTATCATTAATAAAACTATAAAACTCTAATCCCTCTTTAGCCATATTTGATTTTGTTCTGAATTTGATTTTGTTCTGAATACAAAACTACCAAAAATTCAAAATTCTGGGACAATTAAATTTATATTTTCTATTGCAAGATCGATAGGTTGTAGCATTCAACCCTTACTTATAACCTCCTAGTGTAATTTAAAAGAGGAAATTCGATAAAATACTTTAAACAATTATCGTTTAAACATCTATCTGAAAATAAATTTTAAATATATGATATACATATAGTTAAAAGAATTGTATAATAATTAATAACACAGGAAACTATGTAATATAAAATAGTTTTCATAGTTTTGTCGCTCTTAATGGAAAAAGGACATCAAAATAAAATTCTTGAAGGCGCCAAGGAACTTTTCTTTATGTATGGATTAAAGAGAGTAACTGTAGATGATATTTGTCGGCATATAGGGATGTCGAAAAAAACTCTTTACTTATTTTTTAAGAATAAAGAAGAACTAATTGAATGTCTACTTGAAAAAAATATTAATGAAAACAAAAAAGAATTTGAACACATATTTAAAAAATCACATAATTCAATACAGGAGATTATTCTTTTAATGGAACATTTAGCAGAAATGTTTTCAGAAATAAACCCACACGTATTTTATGATCTGCAAAAATACCATCCTGTTGTTTGGAAACAGTTTAAAGAATTTAAAGAAAATTTTTTGTTTCAAATGATTGTGGAAAATTTGGAAAAAGGTATTCAAGAAGGTTTATACAGGCTTACAATAAATAAAGAAATTTTAGCCAGGCTGCGCATTGAAGAAACTGAAATGGCTTTAAATCCTTTGTTATTTCATAAAGAAAAATACAAAATTTCGGATATTCAAATTGAATTATTAGATCATTATTTACATGGCATAACTACTTTGAAAGGGCATAAACTAATAAATAAATACAGACAAATAAATGAAGACGAATAATTTATGAAAAATATTTCAATAATAATAATAGGCGCTGTCATCTCTTTTCAAACAGTTGCTCAAAATAAGAACGAGCCTGCAAAAAACCTTTCATTGAAAGAAGCAATTGAATTTGCATTAGTAAATAACTCTAGTATAAAAAATGCCGAGTTGGATATTGATGCCTCAAGGTATAAGAAAAAAGAAATAACAGGTATGGGGCTTCCTCAAATATCTTCTTCTTTTGATGTTAAAGATTATGAGAAGCTACCAACGCAATTGCTTCCTGGACAATTTTTTGGCGCACCTCCCGGAACCTACATTCCGGTGCAATTTGGCGTAAAATACAACGCTACAGGCTCGATTCAGGCTAGTCAGATTGTTTTTAATAGTGACTACATCGTTGCCTTACAATCCTCAAAGTCATTTTTGGAATTGTCAGAAAAAAATTATCAGCGTTCACAAATTGAAACCAAAGCTACAGTTACTAAAGCCTATTATACCGCTTTGGTGAGTAAAGAAAGGTTGAAATTGCTTCAAGCTAATGTAGATCGTTTGAAAAAATTAGTTGAAGACAGCAAATCATTAAACACAAATGGTTTTGTTGAGAAAATTGATGTTACTCGTGTAACTGTTGCTTATAATAATTTGCTGTCGGAAAAGGAAAAAATAGAACGTTTAGTTGGGTTGACGGAAAGTGTTTTGAAATTTCAAATGGGAATGGAAATTAAATCGCAAATTAACCTTACAGACTCCTTGCATCTTGATAATATTCCGGTATTTGATATTTCTACTTCTAGTGAATTGAATTATAAAAATCGGATTGAATATTCTTTATTGGAATCTCAACAAAGATTAAACGAACTTGATGTGAAGAGGGGTAAATTAAGATATTTACCTTCCATATTTCTATATGGTAATTACAGTGCACAAGCACAACGAAACGAGTTTGACTTTTTTGACGCCAGCAAAAAATGGTATCCAATCGGAATAATTGGAGGAACTATAAATCTTCCGTTGTTCGATGGTTTTCAAAATCATTATAGATTGCAGCAATCCAAAGTTAATTTGATGAAGACGGTTAACACTATGAATAACTTAAAGAATGCTATTGATTTGGAAATTGAAACTTCTAAATCAAGCTTATTAAACGCCTTAAACACATTAAATATTCAAAAAACCAATATCGAACTTGCGAAAGAGGTTTATGATGTTGCAAAGAAAAAATACGAGCAAGGCAGCGGTTCAAGCATTGAAGTTATGAATGCGGAAACGGCATTAAAAGAGGCTCAGACCAATTATTATAATGCTTTGTACGAATATTTTACAGCAAAAGTTGACTACGAAAAGGCCACAGGTGTAATAAAATAAATTAAAGAATAAACTAAAAAAATAAAACAACTCAACTACATATGAAAAAATTAGTATTGATAATCTTCATAACAGGATTAATAGCCTCTTGCGGATCGGGAGATAAAAAGGCCAAACTAGAAAAACTCAAGCAGCAAAGTTCTGATTTATTAGAGCAAATAAAAAAACTTGAAGATGAGATTGCTTTAAGTGGTGATACAACAATTAGTAATCTAAAAACAAAAGACATCTCCATAAAGCCCATCACTTTTGAGACCTTCAAACATTTTATAGATGTTCAAGGCCGTATAGATGGTGACGAAAATGTAACTGTTAGCGGTAAAATGGCTGGAGCTGTTGATCGCATATTAGTGAATGAAGGGGATGAGGTTTCGGAAGGACAGGTGCTTGCTGAACTTGATAATTCAGTTTTTAAGCAAAGTTTAGAGGAGCTAAAAAACGCACTTGCTTTTGCATCTGACGTTTATGAAAAACAGAAAAATTTGTGGGATCAGAAAATTGGCACGGAAATACAATTTTTATCTGCTAAAAACAATAAGGAAAGTTTAGAGAAAAAAATTTCAACTCTAAAAGAACAAATGGAGCTTTCAAAAATAAAATCACCCATTAACGGGGTAGTTGATGGGATTGATATAAAAATAGGTCAATCAGTAATGCCTGGTATGCCGGCAATAAGGGTGGTCAACCTTAATAAATTAAAAGCGAAAGCTGAAATTTCTGAATCCTATGCTTCAAAGGTGAAAAAAGGAAACGAGGTTGTAATTTTCTTACCTGATTTAAATAAAGAAATTCCATCAAAAATATTTTATACGTCTAAAGTTATAAATAATACAACCAGAACTTTTAGTGCGGAGGCAGATTTAGATTCGCAAAATCAAGATTATAGGCCGAACATGATTGCTGTTCTAAAGGTTGTTGATTACCATAAGGATTCAGCGATTGTAGTTCCACTCAACCTTGTCCAACATTCAGGCACTTCTGAATATGTTTATATTGTTGGTGTCAAAAACGGAAAAGAAATTGCCATAAGAAAGGATGTTACTCTTGGGCAGGTTTATAACGGCAAAGCAGAAATAATTACAGGATTAAACCTAAATGACAAACTAATAACGTCAGGTTATTTGGATTTAACTGAAGGTGTTCTAATTAAATACTAAATATTTTAATTGTGGAAAAGAAATTTAAAGAGTTCAAATTAACAAGTTGGTCTATTGATAATAAATCGGCCATCTATGTGCTAACCATTTTTATTACGTTAGCAGGAATGTTTTCATACAACAGTATTCCTAAGGAAAAATTCCCGGATATCGTTATCCCTACAATTTATGTAAGTACTGTTTACCCTGGTAGTTCGCCAAAAGACATGGAAAATCTAGTTTGTAAACCACTTGAAAAACAGATTAAATCTATATCCGGAGTAAAGAAACTTACAAGCAATTCTGTACAGGATTTCTCTAATATCATTGTTGAATTTAACACAGATGTAGAGGTTGCAGTAGCAAAACAAAAGGTAAAAGATGCAGTAGATAAGGCAAAAAAAGATTTGCCGAAAGACCTCCCTTCCGATCCAAGCGTGATGGAGGTAGAATTTTCAGAAATGCCGATAATGTTTGTGAACATATCAGGAGATTATGAATTAAGCCAGTTAAAAAAATATGCAGATGATTTACAAGACAGAATAGAATCTCTTAAGGAGATTACAAGAGCGGATATGGTTGGAGCTTTAGAAAGGGAAATTCAAATTAATGTGGACATGTACAGAATGCATGCTGCCAAACTTTCAATGACAGATATAGAAAGGGCCATTGCTTCAGAAAATTTGATTATATCCGGAGGAAGTGTTGATATGGATGAAATGGCAAGAACAATTAGTGTTTCAGGAGAGTTTTCGGATATTGATAACATAAAAAACATTGTTATTAATTCGATGGTTGGCGCACCTGTTTATTTAAAAGATGTTGCTGATGTTAAAGATGGTTTTCTGGAACAAGAAAGTTATGGTCACCTTGATAACAAAAAGGTAATTACTTTAAATATCATTAAAAGAGGTGGTGAAAACCTGATTGATGCTTCTGATAAGATTAATGACATTATAATTGAAATGAAAAAATCATCATTTCCTGAAGATTTGGTTATTAAAACAACAGGAGATCAATCGTCTCAAACCCGAACTACATTACACGATTTAATTAATACCATTATCATTGGCTTTATTCTCGTAACAATTATTCTGATGTTCTTTATGGGTGCTACCAATGCAATTTTCGTTGGATTATCTGTACCTCTATCCATGTTTATTGCTTTTATGATTTTACCTGGTATTGGTTTTACCATGAATATGATTGTATTGTTTGCTTTTCTGCTTGGTTTAGGTATTGTGGTTGATGATGCAGTTGTTGTTATAGAAAATACGCACCGGATTTTCGATATCGTTAGGCGGCGTGGAGAATTGATTGCCTATTTATTCCGTCAGATCGGATTAGCC
>DAORIK010000137.1:0-7255 GCA_035438465.1 Chitinophagales bacterium
TTTGTGTTTCCAAAATATAAACAGTAGCGTAATCTAAAGCAGAATTGTCATGTTTGTCCAGAAGCTTGCCATAAACTTTCAGTGCGCAATTTTGCCCGGCTGCATTTAAACTGCCAATACACAATAACAGCAATAAGTAAAATATTTTATGCAACATTATTGCAAATATAGAAAATTCAAGTATAAAATGCAATTATGTTGCATTTTTAAGAAAAATTTAGAATTGTTTTTTTATTACCGATAAAATTCTATCTTTGCACTCGCTTTGCAGAAATGTAGAGGGCGCATAGCTCAGCTGGTTCAGAGCACCTGCCTTACAAGCAGGGGGTCCGCGGTTCGAACCCGTGTGCGCCCACTCTGAAAGCCAACCTTATGGTTGGCTTTCTTTATTTAAATGCTAATTCTCTGATACTTTTCCTATTTTTACTTAAATGAATTTCTACCAACATAGAAACCGATGGAAAATTCTACTTTTTCTGTTTGCTGTGAGTATCATTTTCTTTACTTTATGGTACACACATCGTTTAGCTGAATCTATTGCCCGAGAGGAAATAAAAAAGGCTGCTGAAATTGCAGATGCGTATAAGATATTAAACAGCAATACATCAGATGAACTTGAGCTGTCAAAAGCACTGGATAAAATTAAATTCAATGAAAATATTCCGGTTATTTGGGCTAATGCTAAAGACGAAATACTAGCAGAAAAGAATTTTGATTCAGTAAAAGTAAGTAAGGATAAAAACTACCTTGCAAAGCAGTTGCAAAAGTTAAAAACAAAAGAGCAGTATATCAATATAAAATTACCTGACAATGAAAAACAGTACCTCTATTATCAGGATTCAGATTTATTAGTTAGTATAAGAAAATATCCATTTTATGTATTAGCATTGGTAGCCTTATTTTTTGTAATAAGTTATGCTGCCTTTACTTCTGCGAGACGAGCAGAACAAAATCAGGTATGGGTGGGACTCGCAAAAGAAACAGCACACCAGTTAGGTACTCCGTTATCTTCTTTAACCGCCTGGATAGATATTTTACGCGAAAAACTAAATACAGAAGAAGATGCTGTAATGTTTGATGAAATGCAGAAAGATATCGACCGTTTAGTATTAATTGCAGAACGATTCTCTAAGATTGGTTCAGTACCGGAACTTGAACAACACAGAGTAGTGGATGTTCTGCAAAATGGCGTAGATTATATCTCCAAACGTGCATCAAAGAAAATAAATATCTTTTTAGTGAAAGATACCGATGTTAATAACCTGTTTGCCATGCTCAACCCTCCTTTGTTTGAATGGGTATTGGAAAATATAATGAAGAATGCATTGGATGCTATGGAAGATACAGGTGAAATTCATATTTATGCATTTGAAAGAGATGGTTTTATAAATATTGATATTAGCGACACAGGAAAAGGAATTTCAAAAAACAACCTGGAGCAGATATTTGAACCCGGTTTCAGTACTAAAAAACGTGGCTGGGGACTCGGGTTAACACTTGCCAGAAGAATTATTGAAGAATACCATCACGGAAAAATATTTGTGAAAGAGTCATCTGCAAAAGGCACCACTTTCCGTATTATTTTAAAAGCTGCCGAATAAGTATACTGAAAGTTGCTAACATCCCAGATGCAATCTCTTTTTTTCGTTTACTTGTCATAACAATAATTCTAAATTTCCTTACCTTTGTTTGCCAACTAATTAATTGCCAACTGACATGAAAGTTTATTTCGATAATGCCGCCACCACAGCCATAGATGAAGAGGTATTAGAAGCGATGTTGCCGTATTTGAAAGAGCATTTCGGAAATCCATCCACTCAATATTCTTTCGGAAGAGATACACGTGCGGCAGTAGAAGAAGCCCGCAAGACAATAGCACAACTGATTAACGCACAAGCAAGTGAAATTATTTTTACATCGGGTGCTACAGAAGCCAATAATATGGCAATAAAAGGTGCAGTAAACTATCTTGGTGTAGAGCGCATTATTACATCACCAACAGAACATCATTGTGTAGAATACTCCGTTGATTTTTGCAGGGATAATTTACATATTGAAACCGTACATGTAAAAATAGATGGCAATGGAAATGTTGATTTAAATGATTTGGAGAATTTATTGAAAGCATCTTCAAAAAAAACATTGGTATCATTGATGCATGCAAATAATGAAATCGGTACATTACTGGATATTGAAAAAGTTGGCGCATTATGCAAAGCTTACAATGCTTTATTTCATTCAGATACGGTACAAACATTTGCGCATTTTCCTATTGATGTACAAAAAATGAATGTTGATTTTATTTCCGGTGCAGCACATAAATTTCACGGACCCAAAGGCATTGGATTTTTGTATATGCGAAAACAAAATAAAGTACAACCATTTATTCATGGTGGCGGACAGGAGCGCGGTTTCCGTGCCGGTACGGAAAATGTATATGGTATTGTTGGAATGGCAGCAGCGGCAAAAAAAGCCTATGCCAATTTAGAAAATGACAGAGCGTATATTTTAGAACTGAAAAATTATTTTATTTCAAAGCTGAAAGAAAATTTTACGGATATAGATTTTAACGGAAATTTGGATGAACGAAGTTTATTTACGGTGTTGAATGTTTCGTTTCCGCCAAATGATAAATCTGCGTTGTTGTTATTCATGCTTGATATGGACGGTATTTGCTGCAGTGGTGGAAGTGCCTGTGGCAGTGGCGCTTCAACAGGTTCACATGTGGTTCGTGCCTTAAAAAAAGATGAAAACAGAGTGTCTATTCGTTTTTCTTTTTCTAAACATAATACCAAAGAAGAAGTGGATTATGTGATAGAAAAGTTGATGAAGATTTATGCAGTATAATCCTAATTTATCCCAGACTATTTATTATTAAATCTGTAACGTCTATTTCATTAGAAGGATGTATTATTGTATTGCAAGTGACAATTCTTCCAGCACCTGATTTTACTAAATCATCATATGCATTTCCTGCAAACAATCCATGTACTCCAACACAGGTAACCGGTTTTAATCCCGCTTCTTTTAAATGCTTAATAGTTACTATCATCGTCTTTGCCGTTGAAATAATATCGTCTACTAAGACAGGTGTATAATCTTTATACTGCTCAACATTTGGAACTGAAATAATTACTTCCGTATCACTGAGTCTGGTCTTATTTAAAACGATATATGGTGTATTCATTTTTGCTGCCGTTTCAGCTACCCATTGTTCACTTTCGCTATCAGGCCCGACAAGTAAAGGCATGTCAATATTCTTTTTTATCCATCCGGAAATTAAAGGTGCAGCATGCAATACTTTACATGGAATAGAGTAAATCTCTGACATGGAGTTTCTGCGATGCAAATGAGGATCAATTGTAATTAACTCATCGGCAAATGAAGATAATAATGTGGCAAAATATTCACTTGTTATGGCTTCACCCGTATAAAACCTTTTATCCTGCCGCATATAAGCAAGGTAAGGAACTATAAGCGAAATTTTCAGAGCACCGGTATCTTTCAATAATCTGGACAAGAAGTAAAGTCCTAAAAATTTTGAATCCGGCTGGTAAAGCGTAGCAATTAAAATTATTTCTTTTCCGCTTACATCTGATAAAATACGGATATATGTCTCTTCATCCGGAAAATGGCGAAATATCATCTCGCCAACAGGTATTTCTGTCTTTAGCGAAATATTTCGTGCTATAGTTTCATTGCCCGGTAATCCGAAAATAATTTTCTCCATTATTCTATTGTAATAACATGATTCATATTTTTCAGGTATTCTTTTACGTATTCCAGCTGGCCTTTTCCTTCCGCATAAATGGAATAAAGAATATCTCCCTGTTTGATAATTTTACCAAGAGGGGCATTATAATAAATTCCCGCACCGGGTGATTTTGGCGCACCGGCAAGCTTTGCAATCCTTGCCAGTTTTCTATTATCAATTTCTTTTACAATGCCGTCTTTTTCTGCAATAACATCAAATGTAAATTCACCTTTTTCAGGTGTATCAAATCTGCCTTGTGCTTCACATATCGATTTGAATTTTTTATAGGCTTCACCTGAAGTAATTATTTCTTCCGCCATTTTTTTACCTTCGTCTGTATTGCATTTTCCGGAAAGCTCTAATAATTTTCCGGCAATCAGTACAGCTCGCTCTCTTAGGTCATCAGGCGCATTAATCTCATTCTTTAAAACACTTAGCACATCCAGCGCTTCCAATACCGGCCCGATTCCTTTTCCAACGGGTTGGGACCCGTCAGAAATAAGAACGATTATGTTTAGTCCTATTGCTTCGCCTGCTGCTTCAAAATAATATTTCATTTTTAGAGCCTCTTCATGAGTGCGTACTTTTGCTGTTTTTCCAAAAGGAATATCAATGATTACATGTGTAGAGCCTGCAGCAGCTTTTTTCGAAAGTACAGAAGCCACCATTTGGGCTTCGCTGTCTATATCCAGTGCTTTTTCTACATAAATTAATAAATCATCTGCGGGACTTAATTTTACGGCACCGCCCCAAACAAGGCAGGCATTTTCTTTTTTAACGACTGCTCTGATTTCATCAATTGAAAGGTCAACATTTGTAATCGTTTCCATCATGTCAGCTGTTCCGGCAGGTGAAGTAATGGCCTTTGAAGAAGTTTTTGGTATAATTAATCCTGCTGCTGCAACAATGCTAACTACAATGGGCGTAGTTCTGTTGCCCGGCAAGCCACCGACGCAATGTTTATCATATATAACGGGTTGTTCCCATTTGATTTGCTGACCCGTTTGTATCATTGCTTTTGTAAGAGATACTATTTCATTTAGAGACATATTATTACCGGCACAGGCAGTTACAAATGCAGCTAATTCAATGTTGGAATAAAGCCCGTCAACTACATCTTTGATAATTTCAACATAAGCTTCGTGATTCAGTTCTTCGCCATATATTTTCGCTCTTACATAGCTCAAAGAGGAGATTGGCTGAAGATGTTTTACAATAATAGTATCTCCTTCTTTAACTTTTAGCCTTTGCATGGCCTCTTCTGAAAGACCTGCTTCACCTTCCTGTAACAGATTGGAATGTACAGTATTAAGTGTTGCAATAATTTTTAATCCGTTGAAGTGAACAAATACCCGTGTTAATACTTTAAATCCTTCGGAGTGAGTAAGGGAGGAATCATCTCTTATAAAAATGGTATTCTCGTGAGAAGCATGAATTCCGATATTTTTTAATCTAAACATTCTTCAGGATTATGAGTGTTTATTATTGTTTCCGGTTAACTGGCAAAGTTGCGTGCCTTCCAGAAAAATAAGTTTCAGCCTGTTTTCATTAATACCGATACTTCTCAGGACTTCTTCATTTTTATAAACCTCATTTGCAAGGATATAATTTTTTTCCAAAAGTTGTTGTTTCTCATTTTTGGTTATGGTAGTAAGACAGGTAAGTGGATATAAACCGGATACGTCAATTATATCTTTCAATGAATTGTTCTTAGGATAATTCCAGCTTAACATTTTTAATCCTTTGCAATTTCCATAAGCTAAAGCATCATCCGTAAACTTTGTATTGGTAACTATCCAGCCGATGAATTCTTTATCAGAACCCGTTAATAATCCGTTATCCAAAACATCCTGATATCTGGAGTAAATGTATAAAGGAGTTTTTACGTCCACGGTAAAGCCTGACTGATTTCTGTATTTGCACTCTGCAAATACAATTTCTTTTTCTTTTTCAGCTATTACATCAATTTCATGCGTTACACATTTACCATTTAAGATTTTATCTATTTGGATGGTATAACCCCGAAACTTAAAAATTTCTCCAATGAAGCGTTCAAAAGGAAAGCCTGTTGGGCCAAATTCCATTAACCCTTTTTTCAGGTAGTAGCGTGCTGCTTTTGTTTTTGACTGGCCACGCAGTAATCTGAATGCCTCACTGTAAATCTTTTTGGTTGTAATACCCTCATATAATTTGGGTATCAGTGATTCAGTAATAAATTTTATTTCTTCGGCGGTAGCATGTGCGCGGGACAGAGAGTTTTTTAGTTTATCTAAAGAAAATGGCTGAACTTCTCCGGATGCTTTTGTGACATTTATTTCATTAGGCATTTGTATATTATTTAATTAAGTTCTTCAAATAAACCCAATTCTTTATTTTTTCTTACGTTATTCCAGTTGAAATATTTTCCATTCATTGAAATATAAATGCCATTTGGTAGAGTTTGAACAAATGCTAAAGCGGCACCTAAGTTAAATAAACCATCCGAACTGCCAAATTTATAAGGTATCATAGCACCTGTAAGTATAATAGTTTTATCGGAAATTTTTTCTGCCAGTACTTTTGCAGTTTCTACCATGGTATCAGTGCCGTGTGTAATTACTATTTTATCTTCTTCGCATTGCATACAATTATGCGCTATAATATCTCTGTCGTCGTTGCACATTTCCAGACTATCAATCATCATTAATGTTCTGATGTTTACATCTAATTTGCATCTGCCAAGCTCCAGCATTTCAGGTAAATGAGTATCCTCGAAGAAGAGCTTTCCATTAAGTTCATTATACTCTTTGTCAAAAGTACCACCTGTAATAAATAATCGTATCTGCATAAAATAGTCGTATGTCGTGAGTAATAAGTCCTAAGTTTAGTTGTCTTCTACAACTAATGTTTTGGGAATGGAATCGTGCCAGAAAACGCCATTGGTAAACAAGCCACTGAACCTTTCAAATGGAATGATTCTGCAAAGTAAGCGACCAACACATTGCCCTAATGTCAATTCATTTCCATCGGTAGAAATAACTTTTGTCTTAGTCAAAAATTTACCAACTGTCTTTCCGAATTTATATTCCATAAATATGTAGTAAACCGGCATAATAATAATAAGAAAAATAGCTGTAACATTATCATTGGTTTCTGTTGTAACGATTTTCGATAAATCAAAAATATTCGATACCAATAATAGGATAAACACGACGATAAATAAATCAATAATATAATTTGCAAATCGTTTGCCAAGAGAGGCAATTATATAATCTGTTTTTTTCTCAAAATCCAGTAAGTTCTTATCATAAGAAAGTTGAAATTCCGGCATTGGTCTGTAACCGGTATCATAAATACTGATACTTCCGCAGTGTAAACATCTTACCTGTGTTTGGGAGAATTGCTCATAGGATCCGCCGCCGCATTTTTCGCACGTAAAAGTTAAACTCATATTGTAAAGTTAAATAAAAAATAACCACTGAAGAACTGAAGAAACTAAATTTTAGTGTCACAGGAGGTTTA
>DAORIK010000138.1:0-7091 GCA_035438465.1 Chitinophagales bacterium
TCTTTAAAATAGTTCATCGGTGTCAACTCACTTCACAAAGCTGCCGGACGTTAGCAAACTCTCGATTTTTTTGCGGTTTAAGTATGCTTCGCATACTTAGCCTTTAAAATTAAGACCGGCTGCGCCGGTTAAGCAGCTTTCCTGCTCACTATCATTATTTCATCGGCACTTCCACCACCAGTAATTTTGCAGGCTGTACAATATTGATTTGAACATCTTCCGTATCTGTAATTCCAATCGCATCACGGTTGCTTAATTTATTACCGTCAATTTCAATCCCCCCTTCTATCACCATTAAATAAACACCATTGTGTTCTTTATTCACTTTGTAGTTAGTTGCCGATGTAAAATTACCAAGCGAAAAATACGCATCCTGATTAATCCAAAGCGCGTTGTGTTTTTCTTCAGGACTTACCACGGTCTGCCATTTTTCGTTTCGTTCGTTTTCATCAAACGTTCTCTGATCATAACGAGGCTCTATATTTACTTTTTTGGGAAACACCCAAATCTGAAATAAATTTACATCTTCGGCTGCCGTGGCATGTTCGGAATGCATAATGCCACTTCCGGCACTCATAATCTGTACATCTCCCGCTTTTATTACTCCTGAGTTGCCCGTAGAATCTTTATGCTGTAAAGCACCTTTTAATGGAATGGTGACAATTTCCATATTGTTGTGCGGATGCATACCGAAACCATAGCCTGCGTGTACGATATCATCATTCAAGACTCGCAGGGTTCCAAAATGTTCTTTTTGCGGATCGTAGTAACCGGCAAAACTAAATGAATGGTGTGCGTTTAACCATCCGTGGTCTGCATGTCCTCTTTCGTTTGCTTTGTGAATTGTAGTTTTCATAATATTCTCTTTTATTTTTAAATTTTGTTGCAATAGCAACTATTGTATATACAAACAATAAAATAAAAAATTTAGTTCCTGAGTTTGTCTAAAATTTTATTTAAAATAATTAATTCCTCCGCAGTCACATTTAAATACCTTGCGGGAGGGGTTTGGTCATTCATAATCTTATCGATTTTCTCTAAGAGAGCCAATCCGTTTTCGGTAATATGTATGTCCACCTGCCGGCGGCTCTTCGTGTTGATTTCGCGGGTAACTAACCCTTTTTGTTTTAATTTCTCTACGAGTCGCGTTGCATTCGACATCTTATCAATCATACGTTCTGTAATCTGATTGAGCATTACCGGTTTGGGATGTTGTCCTCGTAAAATTCTCAGCACATTAAACTGCTGCATCGAGATACCAAATGGCTTGAAGAACCGTGCCATATCATTCTGCAACCATCCGGAGGTAAATAAAAAATTGACATCTGTTTTTACATAGATGTTCGGGAATTTTTTCTGCTTTATTTCTTCTTCGATGGTTTTCATGTTAAGGTTTTTATGCCTGCGTGGTGGGTGTTCCGAAATTTAAAGGATAGGCTATTTGTTCAAATTCTTTTATCTCACCATGCGCCTGTTCAAACTTGCGTACATTCTCATTTAAAGCCATCATCAGCCGTTTTGCATGCTGTGGCGTTAAGATAATTCTCGATTTCACTTTTGCTTTTGGTACACCCGGAGCAAGCCTTACAAAGTCGACCACAAACTCCTGATTGGAATGAGTGATGATGGCTAGATTTGCATATTCGCCATCTGCAATTTCTTCCGGCAATTCAATATTGATTTGATTCTGATTATTATTTTCCATAAACTAATGTTTGGTTGTTTGTTGCTTTCTGATTGTAAATATAGATAAAATGGATAAAAAACGATAGGTTACTATAATTCTATTTAACCACACAGCATCATAGATTTTATCTATGCAAGATGTGATTGCAATACATATCTTTAGATAAGGAAATCATAGTTGTAAGCAAGCTTACAATATGTGAATCTATTTATATACTAAACTTTACTGCTTACCGTTCAACTTTTATAAGTGTCTATGTTTCTATGTGGTTAATAATTTTTACAGAAATGTATCTTGTTGTCGCAATTTGACATAAAAAAAAGGCTGTCTGTTGACAGCCTTTTAATTATCAATAACGGAAAGTATTATTCCTCATCATCTTCTATCATTGCTTTTTTAGCCATCATGCGCTCGTATTCTTTTTTAGAACCTACCATCACATTTTCGAATTCACGTACACCTGTACCTGCAGGTATTCTGTGACCAACGATAACGTTTTCTTTCAATCCGCGCATTAAATCCACTCTTCCGTTGATAGCAGCCTGGTTTAATACTTTGGTAGTTTCCTGGAAAGACGCAGCCGAAATCCAGCTATGTGTACCTAAGGATGCTCTTGTAATACCTTGTAACAAAGGACTTGCCGTTGCAGGTATTGCATCACGGAATTCCACCGGTTTTCTGTCGTTACGTTTTAAGAAAGAATTCTCTTCACGCACCTGACGCATAGTTACTATCTGTCCGATGACCAACTGTTCAGAATCTCCTGCATCCGTAATTACTTTCTTATCGAAGATATAATCGTTCTGTTCGATGAAATCGAATTTATCCGCTCTTTCACCTTCTAAGAAAATAGTATCACCAGCATCGCTCACTAACACGTCACTCATCATTTGTTTTACAATTACTTCGATGTGTTTATCGTTGATACGAACACCTTGTAAACGGTAAACTTCCTGAATCTCATTCACCAGATATGCTTGTAATGCAGCAGGACCTTTGATTTTTAAGATATCACTTGGCGTAATCGCACCATCTGATAATGGCATACCCGCTTTCACAAAGTCACCGTCTTGTACTAAGATATGTTTTGTTAACGGAACTAAGTATTTACGTTGTACGCCATCTTTCGATGTAATCGTTACTTCACGATTACCACGTTTGATTTTACCAAAAGTTGCTTGTCCGTCGATTTCAGAAACTTTAGCCGGGTTGGATGGATTACGTGCTTCAAATAATTCCTGAACACGTGGTAAACCACCCGTAATATCTCGTACTTTACTTAAGATACGTGGTATTTTTACGATGATAGCACCCGGCACCACTTCCTGTCCGTCTTCCACAGAAATGTGCGCTCCTACCGGAATAGAATAAGAATATAATTCTTTACCTTTTTCATCCACAATTAATAAAGAAGGCGATTTTTTCTTATCTCTGGATTCAATCGTTACTTTTTCACGGTGACCGGTTTGTTCTTCTAATTCTTCACGGTAAGTGATACCTTCAATTACGTGTTCGTATTTGATGTTTCCTTTAAACTCTGAAATGATTACGTTGTTAAACGGATCCCATGAAGAAATCACATCTCCTTTTTTCACTTTTTGTCCGTTTTTCACTGACAATACGGAACCGTAAGGAATGTTATTCGTAATCAAAACTCTTTCAGAAGCTTCATCAACGATGTTAATCTCACCGGTACGACCGATTACAACTAATTTCACTTCTCCGTCTTCACCTTCCTGTTTTACTGTTTTAACACTGTCAAACTCTAATTTACCATCAAATTTTGCCAATAATTGTGATTCAGAAGCAACAGAAGCTGCCGTACCACCCGTATGGAATGTACGAAGCGTTAACTGTGTTCCCGGTTCACCGATAGACTGTGCCGCCACGATACCAACAGCATCTCCGTATTGAGCAGGTCTGTTATTGGTTAAGCTTCTTCCATAACATTTTGCACAAACTCCACGACGCATTTCGCAGGTTAATACAGAACGAATTTCAACACTTTCAATAGGTGATTCTTCTATAATAGCAGCCTGAGCTTCTAATATCATTTCACCTTCTTTCACTATTACTTCGCCTGTAATCGGATGTACCACATCTAACAATGCTGTACGTCCAACAATTCTGTCGAATAATGATTCTATTACTTCTTCATTTTCTTTCAACGCTGAAGTATTCAAACCACGCAAAGTACCGCAGTCAACACCATTAATTACCACATCCTGAGCTACGTCTACCAAACGACGAGTTAAGTAACCTGCATCTGCCGTTTTTAATGCTGTATCCGCCAAACCTTTACGTGCACCGTGCGTAGAAATGAAATATTCTAATACGTTCAACCCATCTTTGAAGTTAGATAAAATTGGATTTTCGATAATCTCGCCTCCGGTAGAACCTGATTTACGAGGTTTTGCCATCAAACCACGAATACCACCTAACTGTTTGATTTGTTGTTTAGAACCACGCGCACCGGAATCTAACATCATGTACACCGAGTTGAAACCTTGTTTGTGTGTAGAGATTTCTTTCATCAGTGTTTCCGTAATTCTTGTGTCCACACGCGTCCAAATATCGATAATCTGGTTATAACGTTCGTTATTGGTAATCAAACCACCATTAAAGTTTTGCCAAACTTCTTCTACTTCTTCTCCTGCTCCCGACAATAATTTTTGTTTTACATCCGGTATAATCAAATCATCAATATTGAATGAAAGACCTCCTTTGAATGCCTGACGGAAACCTAATTCTTTAATATCATCCAGGAATTTTACGGTAGTTGGAATATTCGTGTTTACTAATACTTCTCCGATTACTGTTTTGATATTTTTCTTACTTAATAAATCATTGATATATCCAGCTTCTGCCGGTACCACTTCGTTGAACAATAATCGACCTACCGTAGTATCAATTACTTTATATTTGAATTCATTGCCTTCTTTAACACGTACTCTGCATTTCACATTTGCATGCAAATCCACCTGATTTTCATTTAAAGCAATAATAGCTTCTTCCGCAGCATAAAATACTTTTCCTTCACCGCGAACTTTTTCTTCTTTCGTAGATTTTTTTCCTTTGGTCAAATAGTATAAACCTAAAACCATGTCCTGTGATGGAATGGTAATCGGCGTACCGTTTTGCGGATTCAAAATATTGTGAGAAGCAAGCATTAACAATTGCGCTTCTAAGATAGAAGCATTGCTCAACGGAACATGCACTGCCATCTGGTCACCGTCAAAGTCGGCGTTGAAGGATGTACAAACCAGTGGATGCAATTGTATCGCTTTTCCTTCAATTAGTTTTGGTTGGAATGCCTGGATAGAAAGTCTGTGTAATGTTGGGGCACGGTTTAACATCACCGGATGTCCTTTCAATACGTTTTCTAAAATATCCCAGATCACCGCTTCTTTTTTATCTACTAATTTTTTAGCAGATTTTACGGTTTTTACAATACCACGCTCTAATAATTTACGGATGATAAACGGTTTAAATAATTCCGCTGCCATATCTTTAGGCAAACCACATTCGTGTAATTTTAATTCAGGTCCTACCACAATTACCGAACGACCTGAGTAATCCACACGTTTACCTAATAAGTTCTGACGGAAACGACCTTGTTTACCTTTCAGTACATCTGACAACGATTTCAATGCACGGCCACCTTCTGCTTTTACAGCATTTGATTTACGTGAGTTATCGAATAATGAATCTACGGCTTCCTGTAACATACGTTTTTCGTTACGTAAGATTACTTCCGGTGCTTTGATTTCAATTAATCTTTTTAAACGGTTGTTTCTGATAATTACACGACGATATAAATCGTTCAAATCTGAAGATGCGAAACGACCACCATCTAACGGAACTAACGGACGTAATTCAGGCGGAACTACCGGTAAGTATTGCACCACCATCCATTCCGGTCTGTTTTCTACGTGCTCATTTGCTTCACGGAATGCTTCTACTACGCTCAGACGTTTTAACGCTTCTGATTTACGTTGTTGAGATGATTCATGTGATGCTTTATGGCGTAATTCACCGGATAATTTTTTCAAATCAATTCTCGCTAATAAACCATGAATAGCTTCACCACCCATTTTGGCGATAAATTTATTCGGGTCATCTTCAGATAATAACTGATTATCTTTTGGCAATCCATCTAAAATATCTAAGTATTCTTCTTCTGTCAATAAGTCAAGATATTTTGTTGACTTCTTCTCACCGTTTACCAATACTCCTTCTTCTGTTACACCAGCCTGAATAACCACATACCTTTCATAGTAAACAATAGATTCTACATTCTTAGAAGATAATCCAAGCATGTAACCTGTTTTATTAGGCAAAGATTTAAAATACCAGATATGAACTACAGGCACCACTAATTTAATATGGCCCATACGTTCACGACGAACTTTCTTTTCGGTTACTTCAACACCGCAACGGTCGCATACAATACCTTTGTAACGAATACGTTTATACTTACCGCAGAAACATTCGTAATCTTTTGTTGGACCGAATATACGCTCACAGAACAAACCTTCCATCTCAGGCTTGTAAGTTCTGTAGTTGATAGTTTCCGGTTTTTTTACTTCGCCGTAAGAACGTTCTAAGATAGAATCCGGAGAAGCGAGTTTTAACGTAATCGTTTTAAACTCTGTGTTGATTTTATTATCCTTTTTGAAAGGCATAGTTATTCTTTTTTAAATGCTTAAAAATTTAAATTCTAAAAACTAACAAAACTATTCATCAAAATCCAAGTCTAATGCAAGTCCTCTTAATTCATGTACCAATACATTGAACGATTCAGGAATTCCGGGTACAGGTAAGTTATCACCTTTTACGATTGCTTCGTAAGCTTTAGCTCTGCCTTGTATATCATCAGACTTAACCGTTAATAATTCCTGTAAGATATTAGCTGCACCATATGCTTCCAATGCCCAAACTTCCATCTCCCCTAAACGCTGACCACCGAATTGTGCTTTACCACCCAGCGGTTGCTGCGTAATTAATGAATAAGGTCCGATAGAACGTGCGTGCATTTTATCATCCACCATATGTGATAATTTGATGATATAGATAACACCTACTGTAGTTTTCTGGTCGAAACGTTGTCCTGTTTCACCATCATACAGATATGTACTGCCTAAACGTGGTAAACCAGCCTGCTCTACGTAATCTGCAATTTGATCTACATGGGCACCATCAAAGATTGGAGTTGAAAATTTCACACCTAATTCTTTTCCGGCCCAACCTAAAACAGTTTCGTAAATCTGTCCGATATTCATACGGGAAGGTACACCTAACGGGTTTAATACCACATCTACCGGTGTTCCGTCTTCCAGGAATGGCATATCTTCATCGCGAACGATTTTTGCTACGATACCTTTGTTTCCGTGACGACCCGCCA
>DAORIK010000139.1:0-7072 GCA_035438465.1 Chitinophagales bacterium
GTCCGCATTGTCCGCTTAATTTTGTTTGATTGATTGATAAATTCTGATAACGTGCCGCAGTTGTATTTACTGATTTAAAACTCGTTAACCACGTAGAACAACACAATTCACGACCACAGGAACCGATGCCGCCAACAATACCTGCTTCCTGACGGGCACCAATCTGGCGCATTTCAATTTTTACTTTAAACTCAGCAGCCAATACTTTTATTAATTCCCGAAAATCAACTCGACCGTCTGCCGTATAATAAAATGTTGCTTTTCTGCCATCCGCCTGAAACTGTACATCTCCGAGTTTCATATCTAGTCCTAGATTACGTGCCAATATACGCGCTTTCAACATCGTTTGTTTTTCTTTCGCGCGTGCCTGTTCCATCAGGTTCAGTTCATTGTCTTTTGCAATGCGTAAAATACTTCTAATGTCTTCAGAATTTTCTTTAATACGCTTCTTTTTCATTTGCAAACGCACCAGTTCACCACTTAAGGTTACCTGCCCTAAATCATAACCTTGCGCAGCTTCCACAATCACATAATCACCGGTGAACACATCAAAACGTTTATCATTGCGATAAAATCCTTTTCGTGAACCGTTTTTAAAACTTACTTCATGAATATTATATCTTGCAAAAGGGTCAGCAGTGATATCACTTAACCAATCATGAACTTCTAATTTGGAGCATCCGCCTGTTGCACAATGCCCGTTATTTTTACAACCACCCGGTGTTGCGCCGGTGGTTCCGCAACTATTACAACTCATTTTTAATGTATGATTTACGATGTATGATTTACAATTTTTAAAGCATACATCTGCTTGAAACAATATTTTACCAAAAATACGCTAAAAAATGAGATTTTCCAGTAGAAGTTGTACGCAATTGTTAATGAATGAGTTGTATTTAATGTTTCATTATAAATTTTACAGTTGATAATTCAATGTTCCTAAAAGGTTTATATTTACATACAAAACCAGTTCTATGAAAGTCCTTAAACTATTTTTATTATTTCCGTTGATTGTTTCCTGCAACATCACCAGTTTTGATAAACCAATGCCGGTTGATGGTATTACTTTATCTGCTTTCCCGAAAACAATGATTGGTACTTATTATTATGCTGAACGCATGTTTGATTCCAGTACTTACAACGAGAAATATTTTCCGGACATTTACAAAAAGAAAGAATCCGTTTCTGTTAGTGCTGTTACGGTTTATATCAAAGAAAATACGGTTGCTTATCAGGAAATTGAAAAACAATATTACGATACTACCAAAATTGATTTATCTAAAATTTCTTTACCATTTGTA
Organism: Chitinophagales bacterium; assembly: GCA_035438465.1. Taxonomy (GTDB): domain Bacteria; phylum Bacteroidota; class Bacteroidia; order Chitinophagales; family JADIYW01; genus JADJSS01. Next base: position 1,302 of record DAORIK010000139.1, read on the forward strand.
AACAAAAAAAATACCAGAGAAAGTATAGACAATTATGTGTTGTTTAAATCTATAAAAGAAGAAGTGGTTGTAAATATGTCTAAAGATGTTTTAATAGAAAGAAATGGAATTTATTATATCAATATAAAAGATGACGACGATGACTGGATGAATATCCAATTGATAAAAAGTAAAAAAGGGAAACTTACCATAAGTATGCTGTCTTCAGATAAAATAAAAAGTTTACCCGATGATTTTACAGTTAAAACCAAGGAATCAGGCTTTGGTTCCATTATATATGATGTAACTGCTGCTCAATTTAATTATCTTTTGAAGGAGAATTATTTTGAGAAATTATTTTCCTTGAAAAAGGAGTAAAAGTAGCTTACCGTATCATTCCATTCCTCTGAAAATTTTATTCATTCTCAGTGACATATCCATCAGCACCATTTTAGGACTTACGTTGCGTTCTATTTCGTAGTGTTTTTTATTAATGAGTTCAAGTAAAGAAGTCATTTTTTGATAATTTAAGAACTTATTGATACGTTCAACCAATTTCAGTTCATCCGTTGCTAATCTTGGCGTATAATTTTTTACATGCAGTAACATTATTGCTTCTCTGAAAATATGTGTGGAATATTCTAAAAATGATTTAAGATTTTCTCTGCCGAGCTTTCCATTTTCCTCCGTCCATTTCAATAACTCGCCAGCCTTTAAATTAACGGAATAATCTAACCACTGTGTAATTAAGCGTGTATTAGTTGCCGTTTCACTGTCTATAAGTTTAAGTGCTTCATTAAAATTACCCTCTGCTAAATAGGCAATGTGTTGTGTCTCAACCTGTGGGACACCTTTTTTCAATAATGCCAATGCCAGAGCCTCATCATCAATCTTATTTATTTTCACCAATTGACAACGAGACAGAATAGTTGGTAAAATTTCTTCCTGATTTTCTGCAATCAAAATCAACACCGTGTTTTCAGGCGGCTCTTCCAGTAATTTTAACAAGATATTTCCCTCTTTTGACAATGCTTCTGCCATCCAGATAATCTGGATTTTATAACGGGATTCAAACGCTGTCAAACTCAATCCTTTCAGGATATTTCGAGCTTCGTCAGCAGTAATATTTCCCTGTTTATTTTCTGCACCTATACTTTGCAGCCATTCTAACTCATTTATATATGGATTTTTGCTAATTTCTGTTCGCCATTCCTGAATATAATCCGTACTTAAACTTGGATGTGGTGATGGCTTTTTAGCAATAATAGGATATGTATAATGTATGTCCGGATGTATCAATTTCTGCGCTTTCACACAGGCACCACAAACACCACAACTATCCTCTTCCTGCTTATTCTCACATACAATGTATTGTGTAAATGCCAATGCCAAGGCTAAACCGCCTGCACCGGGTTGTGACAAAAATAATTGTGCATGCGGAATATTTCCGGATTTCCCAATTTCAAGTAAATGTGTTTTTATTTCCTGCTGACCAATGACGTCTTTAAAAAGCATGGTCTAAAATAATGATAAATGCTGAATGATAAATGATAAATGGTTTTAAAATTTGAACATTTATGAATTATCAACAGTTATTCACTGTAATAAAAACTATCTTTATATCATGAAAAAAGTAGCGGTTATACGGAAAGCGAATTTTAATGCTGCACATAAATTGTGGAATGAAAAATGGTCTGCAGAAAAAAACAAAGATGTATTTGGTTTATGCGCGAATGAGCATTATCATGGTCATAACTATACTTTAGAAGTAAAAGTAATTGGTGAAGTTGAGCCGGAAACAGGTTATGTGATTGATTTGAAAATCATAAAAGATATTATCAAAGATGAAATTGAAGAGCGTTTTGACCATAAAAACTTAAACCTCGATACCGTAGAATTTGCGAACCTTAACCCTACTGCCGAAAATATTGCGATAGTTATTTATGATTTAATCCGCGCAAAACTGAACAGCAAATATGAGTTATTTATTAAACTCTGGGAAACAGAAAAAAATATTGTCGAGTATCCTGTGAAATAAAAATATGTCTATTGCCGCTACCGCCTTATTTTTAATCTTATCTTTTATTGCAGAGATTTTAGGTACTATTGGCGGTTTTGGTTCCTCAACTTTTTTCGTACCTGTTGCCAATTATTTTTTAGATTTTCAGACTGTGCTGGGCATTACTGCTGTCTTTCATGTGTTTAGTAATATCTCAAAAATTGCATTGTTTAAAAATGGTTTAGATAAACGAATATTATTCAGCATTGGAATTCCTGCCGTCACTTTTGTAATTATCGGTGCTTTTACAAGCAAGTATGTTAATGTGCGGTATTTACAATTAGTATTGTCTTTATTTTTAATCGGCTTGAGTATTCTGTTTCTTATCAAAAAAGAATTAAAGTTAAGCCCCAATAAAAAAAATAGTTTTATAGGGGGAAGCTTATCCGGCTTTTTTGCCGGGTTGCTTGGAACAGGTGGTGCAATACGCGGTATTACAATGGCGGCATTTAGTGTAGAAAAATCAGTATTTGTGGCTACTTCTGCTGCCATAGATTTAGCAGTAGATAGTTCAAGAATGTTTATTTATTACTTTAACGGGTATATACATAAACACGATTTATACCTGATTCCTTTCCTGATAATAATTGGTTTTGTGGGTACTTACATTGGCAAAATTATCTTGGATAAAATACCTCAGGAAAAATTCAGAGTGTTGGTGCTGGTACTTATATTATTTGTAGGCGTTACATTGATTTTAAAATTTTTAGGTATTAGTCACTTTTCGGAATAGCTATTACAAGTTAAAATTCAGAAGAGTACAATATACTATTTGCTATAACATTTCTTTAGCTTTAGCCTTACCAACTTTCCTTCAATCCTTAAAATATCTTAATTACAAATCTGCAACGAACTAATTTTTCATTTACAGCGTATATGCTATTAACCAAAATCAATCAAATGAAAAAAGTATTTTTTGTTTGCATGACGGTAGGCTTGTTAGCTACTTCATGCGACTGGTTTAAGTCGAAACCAGATGAACCGGAAATTGTAGATGTAACAGATGTTACGACAGACTCTACATTAACGACAACCGATGACAGCACAGCGCAAACGAAAGACAGCGCAGTTGCAGTTGTTGAAAAGATTACAGAAACAAAGAAAGAAGTTAAAAAGTAAAAACTTCTTTTAATGCAAGCGAGGCATCCCTAGGGACGCCTCGCACTATTTTAGAAATTGATTATGTTATAATAATGCCGCGACACCGGGCAATGTTTTGCCTTCAAAGAATTCCAGTAATGCACCACCACCGGTAGAAACAAAACTTACTTTATCAGCCAAACCAAATTTGTTAACCGCAGCTACACTATCGCCGCCGCCAACTAAACTGAATGCACCATTTTGTGTGGCATGCGCTACTGCTACGGCTATACTTTTAGTTCCGTTTTGAAAATTCTCCATTTCAAAAACACCCATAGGACCGTTCCACAAAATAGTTTTGGAATTTTTTATCACTTCCTCAAAAGCAATAATAGAATTGTGACCGATATCCAGTGCCATCCAGGCAAATGGAATATTTGTATTATCTGCAACTCTGATAGATGCATCATTATCAAACTTATCTGCAATTATTGAATCTTCCGGCAACAAAATTTTTATACCTTTGGCTTCTGCTTTCTTTAAGATATGTAATGCCAGCTCCTGCATATCATCTTCTACCAATGATTTACCGACTTCACAACCCAGTGCTTTCACAAAAGTATAAGCCATACCGCCACCAATGATAATATTATCTGCTATATTCAGCAGATTTTCTATAATCAGAATTTTATCTGATACTTTTGCTCCACCTAAAATTGCAGTAAATGGTTTCTCTGCTTTATGCAATACCTTGTCAGCATTTGCAACTTCAGCTGCCATTAAATAACCGAAAGCTTTATGCTCTTTTGAAAAATGTTTGGCAACAATGGTAGTACTGGCATGTGCCCGATGTGCTGAACCAAATGCATCGTTTACAAATATATCCCCATGGCGAGCGAGCTTAGCGGCAAAAGCCTCTTCTCCTTTTTCTTCTTCCTTGTAAAAACGTGTATTTTCCAGCAGCAATATTTCTCCTTTATGCAACGAAGCGGAGAGTTTGTGGCTTTCTTCGTCTGCACAATCATGCGCAAATTTTATGTTTCTGTGCAATAAATCAGAAAGATGTTTTACTACATGTATCAGTGAAAATTTCTTTTTATCTATTGTTCCGTCTTCTTTCAGTTTTTTTAATGGTCTGCCTAAATGTGACATCAGCACAACACTTCCTCCATCATTTAAAATTTTTTTGATAGTGGGCAATGCCGCTTTGATACGGGTATCATCTGTAATATTAAAATGTTTATCAAACGGCACATTAAAATCTACTCTGATTAAAGCACGTTTATCCTGGAAATTAATAGAATCTACTGTTTGCATAGTTGAGTTATTAGTGATTGGTTATTAGTTTATTTAGCAATAAATTGGCTGTAAAAATAAATATAAACAACGATTTGGCAGAAAATTATTTATGACTAATGGCTCATCACTAATTACTAATCACTCTTTATAAAAACGCCACTTTTTCCACCAACTCCGCCAACCGGTTCGCATAGCCATACTCATTATCGTACCAGCCAACAATTTTATATAAGTCTCCTACTTTTTGTGTGAGTGCAGCATCAAATATGCAGGAATGTGGATTGTGAATAATATCGCTGGATACAATTGGTTCTTCTGTGTATTCTAAAATCCCTTTCCAGTGATTTTCAGCTGCCTCTTTAAATTTTGCATTTATTTCTTCAATGCTAGTTTCTTTTTCAAGATTACAATATAATTCTGTTAAAGAACCAACAATTACAGGTACCCGAACTGCACCGCCTTTTATTTTACCTTTAATTTCCGGCATTACCCATTCGAGTGCTTTATTGGCATTGGATGAAGTTGGGACTAAATTTTGTGCTGCTGCTCTTGCTCTTCTAAAATCAGAAGCATGAATACTATCATGTAATTTCTGATCACTGGTATATGCGTGAATAGTATTCATAATTCCCTGACGAATACCAAAATTATCATGCATTATTTTTACCATGGGTGCAAGGCAATTTGTTGTACACGATGCATTAGACAGTATAGTATCTGAGGAAAGCACTGCTTCGTCGTTAATACCTAAAACAATCGTTTTAACAGACTGATCTGCCGGTGAAGAGATAACTACTTTTTTTGCACCGGAATCAATATGCTCCTGAAGTTTATCTTTAGTACGATATCTGCCGGTACATTCTACTACTACATCTATTTCATGTTCTTTCCAGGGAAGATCTTTAGATGTTGCAATGGAAGTACTGATTACTTCTTCATCATCAATAAATAAATGGTTTTCTTTCGCAGTAATGGTTTTATTCCATTTGCCTTGTGCTGTATCGTGTTTTAATAAATAAACTAACGCATCATTCGGCGCAATATCATTTATAACAACTAAATCTACGTTTTTTCGTTCGAGTAGAATTTGGAATACAAGACGCCCGATTCGACCTAAGCCATTTATTGCAATTTTCGGTTTTGACATACAATATTGAATTTTTGTAAAAGTAACTGAAATTAATTTTATCAAAAAGAAATTATTGTTAAGGGCTTGCAGAAAGCCAAAAAGTTGGTATATTTGCACTCGCTTTAAAAAACGGCCCGTTCGTCTAGGGGTTAGGACAGGAGATTTTCATTCTTCAAACACGGGTTCGATTCCCGTACGGGCTACTTGAAAAACTTTAAACGCATT
>DAORIK010000140.1:0-7014 GCA_035438465.1 Chitinophagales bacterium
CGAACATCCACAACTGTTCACCGTTATCGTTCCCGTTGCCGTTGCCTGAGTACAACTTCCCGTTGTTGTTACCGTATAGGTAAACGTACCCGTAGCACTTGGTGTACCGCTTATCGTGAACGTACCGCCCGAAAAACTGCCCGTTACACCCGCCGGTAAGCCCGTTACGCCTGCTCCTGTGCCGCCACCCGTTACCGAGTATGTGATATTCGTTATCGACTGACCGGTACATTTCGTTTGTGCATTGGTACCAACTGCTGATGTCAACGCTATCGCTGCATTCGGATTTACTGTAATCGTTCCCGTTGCCGTTGCCTGAGTACAAGTTCCCGTTGTTGTTACCGTATAGGTAAACGTACCCGTAGCACTTGGTGTGCCACTTATCGTGAACGTACCGCCCGAAAAACTGCCCGTTACACCCGCAGGTAAGCCTGTTACGCCTGCTCCTGTGCCGCCGCCCGTTACCGAGTATGTAATATTCGTTATCGCTGTGCCCACACATTTTGTTTGTGCATTGGTACCGCCTGCTGATGTCAATGCTATCGCTGCATTCGGTTTTACACGTATAGCTTTAGTGGCTGCTACACTTGGTGTACCGCCTTTATATGCTATTAAACTTACTGTGAAATTACCTACGCTGTTAAATGTCGGAGTAACAGTTGTGGTCGAATTTGATGTTCCCGGAGTTCCACCGCCTATCGTCCACCGCACCGAGTCAGGACTGCCGCTAGAGGCTGTTGACGTATTCGTAAATGTTAAGGTCCCGCCTAAACATACCACCGTATCACTCGCCGTGAAACTTGCGGTTGCGGTTGGAGATGTAACGATATTAAAATTTTGAAAACAAGTAATACCATTGTACGTTGCCTGAAATTTATAAGTGCCGGCTATTGTTGGCAATAATTTTGACCAGCCCCAATAACTTGCTTTGTAAAAAGTGGTCGGGCTGTATGTCCAACTGGTAAAAGTAGTTCCATTTGGATTTAATATTTTCAAATCAATAGTTGAACCAACAGTTGCATCTCTTAAAAAGATATAAAATTTTGCGTAACCTGCCGGTAATCCTGCACCTTGAAATGGAATGGTAAAGGAGGTGTTCTCATTGGGCGTTTCTGTTGTGGGGCAACCCGGCATAACCAAATCAGTTGTGTTAGTAGATACTTTCAAAACAGCCGGGTCGATAGCCGGTTTTTGAGTAATCCACCAGCTGTTTGCATTTAATGTATTGCAGGCACCTGAATAAGGATCTTGTCGGGTTGCATTTGTACTTCCTGCCCAAACTTCAAAATGAAGATGAGGTCCTGAAGAACTTCCGGAGCTCCCGACAATGCCTAAATATTCACCGGCCACTACGGTTTGTCCAACCGTTTTACTGGTTACTGAATTCTTTTTCATGTGCCAGTATAAAGCCTCGGAGCCGTCAGCATGTTGTATAATTATAGAGTTAGCTGTTAAGCTATTGGAGGAGCAATTTCTGTCGAAATTCCCATCTGCTTTAGCAATAATGGTTCCGGCAGCAGCAGCTACCACTTCAACCTGATTATTATCCATTTTATAAAATCCATAAGGAAAAATAGCAATATCGGTTCCACGGTGGCCATCATAGGTATTAGAGCCACAACTAAAATCAGTAATGGATGTTGTTGCAGTATTCTGATCCACATATGCACCAATAAAATGAAACCCGCAGTCAGTAAAACCAGTAGCTGCTTTCAAAGGCCAGTTAAGTAGAGTTGTCATTATCCGATTTTGAGCATGAATGTTAATTCCTAACAAGCGGTTATTATTTGCAATTTCGTTTTCTATTTGAAGATATTCCTGTGCGGAGATACAAGGATTTAACTTATTATTTTCTTTATAGATATATTCACCACCGGTTGGGAAAGAAGCATCCACCTTATTTTGAGCACTCAGGTGAGAGTAACAAAAAATTAAAAGCAAAAGAAATAGATTTGCCAAAATTTTGTTCATGGAAAATGTTTACGTTTCATGTTAAAGTTAAAGAATAATTTGAACAACAGCCAGTATATTTCTTATGTAATGATGGAAAAATACAGAAATCGAGTATATTGGACGTGAAATTTTTAAAAATGACTATTTGGAAAGTAAATAATATCGCTTTAGATGCTTTAAATTATCAAAGTAATGGAACTATGGTAGAACATTTAGGTATTGAAGTAATAGAATTGGGTGATGATTTTGTGAAAGCCAAAATGCCGGTTGACCACAGAACGAAACAACCGATGGGTTTGCTGCATGGCGGCGCATCTGTTGTGTTAGCTGAATCTTTGGGAAGTATGGCTGCTAATTTGTGTTTAGATATCAGCAAAGAATATGCAGTTGGACTGGATATTAATTCAAACCATTTAAAAAGTGTACGCGATGGATTTGTTACCGGAATTGCAAAACCAATACATATTGGCAGCAAAACACAAGTTTGGGAAATTAAAATCTACGATGAAAAAGATATCTTGATAAATATTTCAAGGTTGACGATGGCGGTGTTGAAATATAAATAGATTACTTCTTTATAACACCACTCACCACATTTCCAATACAACCACTCGGCATTTGTATATGCAGTAAACTTGTTAAAGTAGGAGCAATGTCAGTCATGTATGTTTTATCAAACGTTTTTCCTTTGTTGACTCCATAACCATAAAACAGCAGTGGTATGTGTGCATCATACGGATTCCATATACCGTGTGTCGTACCTTTACTATTGTATTCATCATCAATATAACCCGGTTTTAAAATTACCAGCACATCACCGCAGCGACTTGGATAATACCCATTGATAAATTGTTCTTTCAATGCTTTGGGCAACATGGCTTCCTGCAAATCTGCATATTCCAACGCACGGTCAACACCATCTATTTTTTGCAAAAAGGAAATAGTGTTTTTTAGTACGTCATCATAATCTAATTTCCTTTCTTCAATAAGTTTATGGTTTAAATAAAACTGATAATTCCAGCTTCCAAGACATAAACTATCGACACTAAATTTTTCCTTTAAAAAAGTATTCAATTTTTTTTCTGATTCAGAACCAACCACACCACCATTTGGTAATTTATGTTTTTCTAAAAAACCGGGAACATGCGCTACGCCATGGTCGGCACTTAAAAAGAGTGTATAGTTATTTTTTCCAACTTGCTTGTCTAAAAACAATAAAAAATCTTCTAATTCTTTATCTAAGCGTAAATACGTATCTTCTATTTCTACAGAATTGGGACCGAAGGCATGACCAATATAATCAGGCGATGAGAATGATACTGCTAAAATATCCGTAATCGAATCTTTGCCTAGTTGTTCGTTTATTAGTGCCGCTTTTGCAAAATCAAACGTCAATGAATTTCCATAAGGTGTGCTGCGAATTTTACCAAAATCTTTTTTATCAGCAAAACGTTTTAAATCATACGGAAACCCTTTTTGGTCGTTTCCTAAAGGTGCGCTTTCATAAGTATTTGTATCAATATCACTTTGTAAATACGAATTTATCGGATATAAGGTATTCCAGTTTTTTTCGTAATAAGTATTTATTTTATTGGATGCATTAAAATCTTGTGCCCACTTTGGCAATTCTTTCATATAAAAAGTAGAAGAAATAAAACTACCGGTTTTGCTGTCGTACCAATAAGCAGCGTCGGCACTATGCCCCGCAGGCAAAATGGCACCTCTGTCTTTTATGGCAATACCAATGACTTTGCTTTTGAAATTGGTGGCTAATTTTAATTCATCACAGATGGTAGTGGTCAGCATATTTTTCGGACTCATCTTGCCATTTTCATTACTTGTTCCAACAGATTGCACAGTATTATCTTCACTACAGTACAGTTCTCTTTTTTCATTGTAGTCATAAAAACCATTACCAACAATTCCATGAATCGCCGGAACAGAACCTGTATAAATACAGGTGTGACCTGCTGCAGTTACTGTTGGACAATAAGGAATGAAAGTATTCTCACAATTAAAACCATCATTCATCAAGCGTTTTAAACCACCTTTAGAATATCTGTCGTAATAGCGATACAAAAAATCCCAACGCATTTGGTCAACTACAATACCGACTACTAATTTTGGTCTCGCATTTGCACCAATTGGTTTTGTAGATTGTGCGTAGGAAAGAATTGAAATAAATAAGTATGAAAGAAAGAGTATCTTTTTCATGAATGGAATTTGATGTAAGTTATCTATAAAGATAGAAATCAAATGGAATGATAGGAAAAATTCTCCTAAAAATCATGCAGAATAAATAACTATTAACAAATAACTAGTAACTAATATCTTTTCTATCTTTGCTTTATGGCAGGAAATTCATTTGGAGAAATTTTTAAAATTACTACTTTCGGCGAAAGTCATGGTGTAGCATTGGGAGTTATTATTGATGGCTGTCCGGCTGGTTTAAATATTGATAATTCGCTTATTCAGTCAGAATTAGACAGAAGAAAACCAGGTCAATCAAATATTGTTACACAACGAAAAGAAGCTGATGAGTTTGAGATTTTGTCTGGCATTTTTGATGGTGTAACACAAGGAACACCGATCGGAATTATCATCAGAAACGAAGATCAAAAATCTAAAGATTACGAACATATCAAAGATAGTTTTCGCCCTTCGCACGCAGATTTTACCTACGATGCAAAATACGGTTCTCGTGATTATCGTGGTGGTGGCAGAAGTTCTGCAAGAGAAACGGCTGTGCGTGTAGCCGCTGCGGCGATTGCCAAGCAATTATTAAAACATTTTGGCATTGAAGTAAGTGCCTATGTTTCTAAAGTTGGAAATATTGCAATAGATAAAAGTTATACAGAATTAGATTTATCAAAGACTGAAGATAACATTGTTCGTTGTCCTGATGCAGCAACTGCAGAAAGAATGATTGAACTGATTAAAGAAGTTAAAAAAGATGGTGATACCATTGGAGGTTTGGTAAGTTGTGTAATTAAAGGTGTTCCGGTTGGTTTAGGTGAGCCTGTATTTGATAAACTGCATGCAGATTTAGGAAAAGCTATGTTGAGTATCAATGCAGCAAAAGGGTTTGAATATGGAAGTGGATTTGCAGGAACTGAATTATTAGGGTCACAACACAACGATGCTTTTTATAAAGACGAAAACAATCAGATTAAAACAAAAACTAATCATTCCGGCGGTGTGCAAGGTGGCATTAGTAATGGAATGGATATTTATTTTAATGTAGCCTTTAAACCTGTTGCTACGATTATGCAAGCGCAAGATTCGGTTGACAAAGATGGCAACGATGCTACGGTGACCGGTAGAGGCAGACATGATCCATGCGTGCTGCCACGTGCGGTGCCAATAGTAGAAGCGATGGCGGCTTTAGTAATCGCTGATCATTTGTTGAGAAATAGAAGTAGTAAATTGTAACTTATGTCATTGCGACGTCCATTTAAGTCATTGCGAATATCTTTGTGAGGTACGAACAAATACATGAAGCAATCTGTTCGCTTTTTAGTCAACAGATTGTTTCACTACAATTTGTTTCGTTCGTAATGACGCCAATAATTATTTCTTCTTTTTCTTCAAACATTTTTTCTTCTTCGTTTTTGCAGGTTTTGTTACTGTTTCATTTGATGAGGTATTGGTATTTGAATTCACAACAGCAGTTGAAGTTGAAATAGATTTATTATCGGTAACTATTGTTTTTACCGACTTGCCATTTCGTATATAAGCATCATTCTTCCAGGAACCAAAAGCATTTGGTGTGCCAATTTTGGAATTGAAATTTTTATTGATAAAAGAAGTTTCTGAAACGGTGCCGGGTTGTAAATCGCCTTTTATATTGTTGGCAGTTTCTGTTTGATTGCCTGTTAACGTAAACAAGCCTTTTAATAAACCTGAACCTGTAATTTCATTGGCGATAAAGTTCATGTTGTCACCTGAATTTCCGTTCATCACCACACCATAATTTTCAATTCTGTTTCTGAAAAAAGTATTGTAAGGTCCGTTAGTGCCATGCGAATTATCAATCACTAAATTCTGAATAATATTGCCTTCGATTAAATTTGCATATGGATAATTTCCGTGTAATACAATATCACCTGCTGAATTATTAGGTAACCATGATTCAGTCCAATATGTATCGTAAGAATAATTATATCCAATTACATTTCCATTAGCTGTTGCTTGCAATAAAAATGAATGACGTAAATGTTTTGCAATGTTATCATAAATGAAATTATCACTTGCACCAAATTGTAAAACCACACCATATCCTTTTCCTCCGCTACCATAATCAAAAGCATCATGCAGATAATTGCCTGAAATAGTAATGTTTGCTGAACTTTGCAAGGTGATGTGCGCATAGTTACAATTTTCAAATTCGACTCCTTTTACCCAACAATTCACTGCGTAATTAAAGAACACGTTTGATGTTTGCCCGGATGTGACATCAGTTCGTTTTATTTTTAATGATTCAATTCCAACATTTTGCACAGGATTTATTTTTTGTAAAACAGGATTGTTAGTTGCAGCAAAATCTAAACGCAACGGTTTTTCCAGTGTTATTTGATTGCCGTTTATTTTTGTAATTTTTGCAATCTGAAAGAAGTAATTGTATGCCCAACTGGACGCAAATAAATTATTGGCAGTTTGTTTTACCACCACAAAATCATTAATAGCAAAACCTGTTGCATTTGCTACATTAATTACTTTATTGTTTTTTGTTGTGCCTGTTAAAATTGGAGATGATGTACTTGTTAGATTTCCTTGGACAGAAAATAAATCACCATTGCCATTTAGATTAAAATTTAAAGTAGTTTTATCACTGCCTTTTCCTTTTAGTAAAATATTGGATGGGATAGAAATAGTCTTTTTAAATAAAAAATTTCCCGATGGAATTTCAATAATTCCCGGAGTTCCATTTAATGACTTTATCGCATTTTGAAGAGCTATGGAATTGTCTGTAGCATCGTCTGGTTTTGCGCCGAAATCTGTTATAGATATTTTTTTTGTGTTTACAGAAATATTAAACGAAGATCCTGTATTGTTCCAGTC
>DAORIK010000141.1:0-6929 GCA_035438465.1 Chitinophagales bacterium
TTTGCCATTTATTAATTTGAATTCTGTTGCTTCTCCTTTCATTTCTCCGTTTTCCGCACTTTCACCAAATGTAATTTTTGAATCTTCATAATAATACGTATCAGAAGCATCATCATCACTAGAATTATCTTTATCATTGCCACTGTCTTTCATGTAGCCAATATTGGTATAAACAATTGCTAAGGCATCTGCCGCTTTTCCCATAACGGAAATTCTGTAATCACCTGATTCCGTGAATTTATAATCATACATAGCCCATTTTTTCTTATCAGTGGATGGATTATAATCAAAATCCTGCGTATCAAACGCGATATAGCTTCCTTTCTCATTCTTTTTGTCTACATACAACGAAAGTTTCTCTTTGATAATATTATCCTGAGAGTAAATGATATATACATAACTGCCTTTTTCTTTCTCTACATCCCAATTCTTATTAATGCCGCTTGGCTCTCCGGTAGTTTTGTTGTAATCTTCACATAATACTACTTTTCCATTTTGGGCGAAAGCACTCATGGATATAGAAAAGAATGCAAGCAATAGATAGGTAAGGTGTTTCATAATTTTTATTTTTTACTTTATAACAAATTTAATACCAAAAATCAAATTCAGCATACCCAATACGTGGTATTATTGTTCAATATACATGATAAATGTATCTTTGTCCACTTAAAAAGAATATTTTTTTCAGAAGATTAATGATACTCAGTTCTATTATATTCCTAAAATAAACATACATGAATTACATCAAACTTATCAGACCTCTAAATTTATTAATTATTGTATTTACCATGTATTTATTTCGGTATTGTCTGGTGGACGCTTCCCCCTATCATTTGTTTTATATTGAGCATGTACTGACCAATATGCAGTTCTTTTTACTGGTACTTGCTACACTATTTATTGCTGCAGGAGGTTATGTTATCAATGATATCTTTGATGTGGATATAGACCAGGTCAATCACCCTGATAAAACAATTATTGGCAATGGTATCAGCGAAGATACAGCCTATAGCGTTTACAAAATACTCTGCGTAGCCGGGATTATATGCACGTTAGTTTTGGCTTTTATGACAAAAAATTACCGCTTGTCTTTATTTCCGGTCATTGTGATGGTGATGCTTAATTTTTACGCACATACATTCAAAAAGCAATTAATCGTTGGGAATTTTGTAATAGCCTTATGTTCCGGATTTACCATACTTTTAATTGCCTTGTTTGAGAGTGGTGGAAATGAAGAAGTTACGGCTAATGAATCCTATGTAAGAAGTGGTATTGCGATTGCTGCGATTGTGTATGGCGGTTTTGCTTTTCTGACTACATTTTTACGTGAAATCATTAAAGATGTGGAAGATATGAATGGGGATGAGCAATATGCGTGCAGAACCATTCCTATTGTATTTGGAGTAAAGGGTGCAAAGGCAGTATCCATCGTTATTGCTGTTTTACTACTGCTGCTTTTGGTTTCTTTTATGTGGTTCTTTCCCAGTTTAAAAATTAAAAATGTCAGTTATTTTATTGGTTTTGGCTTAATTTTGCCACTTTTGGGTATAATTTCTTTCATTTTTAGAGCAAATAGCATTTCTCACTTTCATTTTGTTAGCAATTTAATAAAGGTTTTCATGTGCCTAGGTATAGCCTCGATGTTGTACTTTAGAACAGGAATTGGTCCGTACATTTTTGTACAGTATGCCAATTTTCTTCATAAGTTGTTCTAAAGTATGCAAAAGCCAACTAAAATTATTTTAGGTTCGCAGTCTCCGCGAAGGTTGGAAATATTATCGGATGCCGGTTATGAGATTGAAGTAGTGAGACCAAAGATTGAGGAGCGTTTCCCTTTTGATATGGATTACCATAAAGTGCCGGAATATATTTCCAAGCTGAAAATCTTTGATGTGTATTCTTATCTAGGTGAAGATAATGATTTTATCATTTGTGCAGATACTGTAGTTATTTTTGAAAAAAAATTAGTGGGAAAACCGAAAAATGCAGAGCAGGCGTTTAAGTTTTTAAAAGCAATGAACGGCAAGAAGCACGATGTGGTGACCGGCGTGAGTATGCGTAAAAACAAAAAACAAATTTCCTTTTCAGAAGAGTCTAAAGTGTTTTTTAAAGAACTGACAGATGATGAAATACGTCATTATGTAGACAAATTTCAGCCAATGGACAAAGCCGGTGCTTATAATGTGCAGGAGTATATTGGTGTGGAAAAAGTAATAGGTGAATTTTTCAACGTTATGGGCTTACCGTTAAAGCGGGTGCAGCAGGAAATTAAAAGCTGGAAATAAATTATTTAATTTACGGTTTCAATCTAATTTCTCATGATTAAATAGTCGTCATCAGATTACAACCCCGGATATCCGAATTATCCAACCTTCCCAATACTTCAAATTCATCAGCGGATACAATGTTGACTAAATCCTCAGTGGCAATAAAAGCACACGAATAAATGTTGGCTAAGTCTACAACATTTAAGCCGCCACGGCCTGCATTTACAGATGTTTGTAACGGATTGTAAATATCGCGTTTCAGAATCTTCATCCATGGGGGTGTTTTAAAAACGCCATTACCTTTTGAGTAAGCTTGCGATAATAATTCTGTCATGCCATATTCTGAATGAATGGTGTTTACATTAAACGCAGTTTTTAAGATTGAATGAACTTCTTCTCTGGTTAATTCTTCTCGACGTCCTTTCATACCTCCTGTTTCCATAATTATTATATCAGACAAGTCCATTGGAAACTGTTCTGCAAAATCGAGTAAGGCAAAGGTCACACCAATTAAAAGAGTCTTTTTAGAGTCGTGAGTCGTGAGTCGTGAGTCAAGTGCTTTTGCTAACTCATCTAAGTTATTCAGATAAAAACCTGAATGTTTATTCTTTGATTTCTTTATTAAATCATCCACCATAAAAACCAACGAAGAAGTATCGCGTTCTAAATAGGATGGAAGCAAAGCTAAAATAGTCCAGTCTTCTATGTCGCCATAAAACCGCTGAAATCCTTTTTCAAAACTTTCTTCATACAACTTTAAATCCGCCACAAAATGTTTGCTGGTAATTTGACCTGTAGTACCGCTGCTTTCAAATATTTTTTGTGGCGCTGCGTTATTTAAAATAATAGCATGTGTTTTGAAGAATTCTATTGGTAAAAACGGAATTTGCTGAACAGTTTGTATAGTTGTGACGTTTACTTTCAG
The DNA here is from genome assembly GCA_035438465.1 of Chitinophagales bacterium. GTDB lineage: Bacteria > Bacteroidota > Bacteroidia > Chitinophagales > JADIYW01 > JADJSS01. Next base: position 3,193 of record DAORIK010000141.1, read on the forward strand.
GTAGTCGACAAATTGCTTGTAAATCAAATTGTGCGTATATTGGAATTCAAACAACTCAAGTGCAACCTCATCAAAGTTGAAATTGTCTTTAGAAAAGATTTTTTCTTGTATTTTTGTAACGAATGGTTCCACCGGACAAAGGTAAAATAAAAGGAATGAAGTTTAAAATTCTCATATTATCTCTTATTATACTCACAACAATAGTATCTTGCTACAAACCACCTGAGTATCCCGATGAACCCAGTGTGGCATTTGACAAGTTTGATAAACCAAATGAAATATTTACAATTGATGCAGGCGAAACAGGTAATTTGGTTTTGACATTTACAGATGGTGACGGTGATTTAGGTAAGTTAAACAACCAGGATTCCAATTCGTTTGTTGTTTACAGAAATTTAAGGGATACAACTTTCTTTGTAGAAAATAAATACGTAATACCTGTTATTCCTAAGAAAGGTACGACAAGTGCTATAAGCGGTACCATAGAAATAAAACTGAATGATGCATTGTTCAATAGCTACCAAGCATACTTTTTATTGAAAGGAATTACAATTGATACCTTTACTTATCAGTTGTATATCACCGACAGAGCTAACCACAAGAGTAACATTATAACTACACCACCAATTGTAGTCAAGTATCCGTAACCTATTGGTAATCAATAATAGAATACAAATCATAAACTTCGCTTAATGCTTAATTAATCTCATTTGGTTAACGCCAGTACGTTATTTGCTATATTTTTGCTGTCCCGAATGAAATCCGCAGATGTTATAATAGTAGGTGCAGGGTTTACAGGCCTGTCTGCAGCATATTATTTGCAACGCAAAGGCTTGTCTGTAAAAGTACTGGAAGTTTCCTCACAAGTAGGAGGCAGGGCACGTTCTGATAAAATGGATGGGTTTACTTTAGACAGGGGCGTGCATTTCTATCATCATTCTACAACAGAACTTTCCAAGATTATAAATATAAGTGAACTTGAATTAAAGAATACCTATCCGGGATATTTATTGCGTTATCAGGGTACGTTTAATTTATTTACCAATCCATTGTATCAAACAATTGATACTGTTTCTACTGCACTCGCAAAAAATGCCACGCTAACAGATAAATTTCGTTTGTTCGGATTGTATGTAAAACTTAAAACGACTTCTTACAATAAACTGGTTAAAGAAACTGAATCTTCCACATTTGAATATTTATCAAAAAATGGATTTAGCAAAAAACTAATTGATTCGTTTTTCAGACCAATGATTGCAGCTAATATCTTTGATTATAATCTGCAATCGTCCTCCCGTTTTTCAAAGGTATATCTTAAATCATTATTTCAGGATCATGTTGCATTACCTAAAGAAGGCATCGGGAAAATAGCATCTGAAATAGCAGAGAAATTGGATGCTGATACCATTTCATTTAAAACCAAGGTAAAGAAAGTAACGGAAACGGGAGTGGAATTGGTGAATGGTGATTTTCTGGAATCAAAATTTGTAATCATTGCAACCAATGCCATTGATGCCAATACAATCACTTGTAACAAAGGAATTGATGCGGAGTGTTCTCATGTTTCGACATTGTATTTTTCAACGGATAAAGCTCCCTTGAGCAAACCGGTAGTCATATTAAACGGCGATAACGGAACAACCTTGGTCAATCATGTATTTGTGCCATCGTTATTGCACCCTGAATACGCACCGAAAGGCAAACATTTAGTTGCAGTCAATGTAGTAAAAGAACACGATTTAGATGATGAAGAATTGATGGTAAAATGCCTGACGGAATTATCTGAATGGTTTGGGTTACGAGTGATGGACTGGCAGCATCTCAAAACCTATCACATTAAATATGCCATGCCATTTAAACCTATTTTAGATGAAGTAAAATTCACCTTAAAGTTAAGCGACACGGTTTATGCTAGCGGAGACAGTTTATCTGTCGGCAGTATGGAATCCGCATTGCGTTCCGGAAGAGAAACAGCGGATATTGTTGCCCAAGAATTTGTTAAAGGAAATTTCAGGAAACCTGACTTCGCAGAAAGAGATTAATATTTTTTCTTAAATAGTTTACTACTTTTAAACACATAGACACATAGTATATAAAGCTAGAAAGTCTGCAGTAAATCTTCGTTTGCAATTAGTGTACATAGTAGAAGCAAAGCTTCTACGCTATATTTTTCTATGATTTCAACGTAGTTGAAATATTTCTTATTTTTATAATTTTAAGCTATGTGTCTATGAGTTTTTAAAATATAGTGTTTTAGTATTATAATTTACTTTCACAAAATATTTCTTTGATATGCTTCGCCGCGGCTTTTATTCATATCCGAAAAGCGTTTGATGCATTCGTTTAGAAAAGTTTCATCTACTATTTTTTCAATATCAGCCATGGTTCGAAGATTATCATCTTCATTAAATTTATAGGTTTGTTCCAGCATATTCGCTTCCAGTTTCAACACATAACGGTTGTTCATTTGCATCACGGTTATTTTTATAACCGGATGTTCTATTTGCCCTACTATTCGCATAAAAATATTATTTACCAGTAATTTTTCATCAACTCAACCGTCCATGCAGCTTGTTTGGTTTCACCTTTCGGAAGAAATTCTTTCATCAATGGCTTTATATCAATGATTGGAGTTCCGTCTATTGCATCTAAATTCTTTACAACTAGTTTTTTGCCTCTTACTTCTATTAATTCAACAGTTGTTAACCCAATTAAATTTGGTCGATTTTTTTTTCGTTGAGCAAAGATACCAACTTTCGGAAAATCAGGATTTTCACGTGGATGCTCGGCTCTTAACAAAATAGTATCCGGTGAAATCTTATGAAAGATATACAGAATTTCTAAATGAGAAAAATCACTGATGCCTGATATTGTTTCTTCAGGCAACGTATCAATTAATTCAATTTCAGAAATAATTGAACTCCAGTTATCATCTTCAATTTCTTTCCGGGCATTTTTTACAAATGCAACAGGCTTAACCGTGAATTCCATATTGTAAAAGTAATAATAAAAAAAGAGCCGCTCTTAAATTGGCGGCTCTTTTTAAAAATGTAATCTAATTTTACAGGATTACGCTGTAGCTTTAGTTTTTGATTTAGAAGTTGCTTTTTTCACTTCAGCTTTCACTTCTTCTACTTGTTTTTCAACTTTTGCAGATGCATCGCTGAATAAACCTTTAACTCGATCAGCATTTCTGTTGAACGTAGTTTTTAAATCAGCTACTAAGATGTCAGCTTCTTCTTTAACGTCTGCTTGAACTTTTTCTAAAGTAAAAGGACCTTTTAATTTAGCCTGGATTCTTTCAGATGTAGCTTTGAAATGATTTTTCAAGATTTCTACTTCATCTTTTCCTTCGCTCACTGCATTTTTAACAGTGTTTTCTACGTTGTAACGTAATTCTGTAGCGTTTGCTTTTGTTTCAGCAGTAAAGCTGTCAACAGCTTCTTTGAATTTTTGTGTGAATTCCATTTTTAAAAAGATTTAAATTGTTTGTCAAAATTGACACTACAAAATTACATCAGCTTGTTGATGTTTGTCAACTTTTTCCAATTACGAAAGTTTGATTTAAAAATGTACTTCTTGTAAAAGCGAAGTTAAACCAATGTGAATTTTAAACTTCCCGAAACAAACTACGATTAAATGTAAAGCGAACGTAAAATTAAGTTGGTTTTGATGTTTATTGTGTTAAATTAACAATTACAGTAGTTTTTAAACTTTCAATAAAAAATGAAAATTAT
>DAORIK010000142.1:0-6922 GCA_035438465.1 Chitinophagales bacterium
AAAGCATGTGTGCCTAATAAAATATGAATTTTGCCTTCTGCTAAATCCGACAGCAGTTCTTTGCGGTGTTTGGATTTGGAAGAACCTGTGAGCAGTTCAATGCGCACACCGATTTTTTCACACAGTTCTTTAAGACCTGCATAATGCTGTTGTGCTAAAATTTCTGTTGGTGCCATCAATGCCGCCTGATAGTTGTTGTCAATTGCCATCAGCATCGTGAGCAAGGCCACAATGGTTTTTCCGGAACCCACATCGCCTTGCAGCAAGCGGTTCATTTGTTTACAGGATAAGGTATCTTTTCGTATTTCTTTCAGCACGCGTTTCTGCGCATTCGTCAGTTCAAACGGCAAAGCGGTTTCGTAAAAGTTTTTAAAGTAATGATCTACTTTTTCAAAGAAGATACCGGCTTCCCGTTTTCTGATAATTTTTAATTGCAGTAAATTCAGTTGTATCAGAAATAATTCTTCAAACTTCAGGCGTTTAACGGCTGCGGTTTGCAGCGCTAGTGTTGCCGGCAAATGAATATTTTTGATGGCTTCATACCGGCTCATCAGTTGGTATTTGGACAAGATGTCTTTCGGCAGATTTTCAGAAATATGTTCCGGCTTCAGTTGCGCCAGCAAGGTCATCATCAATTTGGAAATACCTTTGCTGTCCAGACTTCTGGTCTTCATTTTTTCCGAAGTGTTGTACATGGCACGAAAGGTGCCGGCTTCTTCCGATGTGTAAGCAGACAGCGGTTCCAAATCAGGATGCGTGATGTTGAGCTTGCCGTTAAACCAGCTCGGTTTGCCATATAACACGTATGTTTCTTTGGTATTCAGGCTTTTTACTAACCATTTCACGCCTTGAAACCAAACCAATTCTATTTCTCCGTCACTATCATAAAAAACAGCAGTCAGGCGTCTAGCTCTGCCTTCGCCGAGTTCGCGAATGTCTTTTAGTTTTCCTTTTAGTTGTATAAATGTTTGTGTGTTGTCGATGTGCTGTGTGGAATAAAACTGTGTGCGGTCGATATAACGATACGGATATAATTTCAGTAAATCACCGAAGGTAAAAATCTCCAATTCTTTTTTAAGAATGTCTGCACGCTCCGGGCCAACGCCTTTCAGATACTCGATAGGAGTAGCTAGAAAAGACTTTGTTGCGGTAGATTGCATAATGTGTAAAGTTAAAAAAGCATTTAACTATTTATATCCTTTAGTATGTAAAATATGTGAATCATTTAACCACTTAAGGAATATTGGAAGTATATAAATCTTAGTTTTCTTTCCTTTCGCTTCTTTACTTCTTTAGTTTCTTCAGTTTCTTATGTGGTTATTATTTTTATCATACCATTAGTTTCAAGTGTTTCTTTATTTTTATGCAAAAGCTAATCTTTTCTTACAAATTAGTTTTGTAGATTTAAAGCATGGGAAAAAGAATCAACGCCTTTACCGATGATGCACTCGGTACAATGGATGCAACTGAATTAGCAGCTGCAATTTCAACAAAAAAAATATCCGTAAAAGAAGTAACCGAAGCAGCCATTACCCGTGCGGAAAAAGTAAATCCAACCTTAGGTGCCATCGCTATTAAGATGTATGATGATGCACGTAACAACGATAAACTAAATCAGGATGGACCATTTTATGGTGTTCCTACTTTCGTAAAAGATAATGATTTTATTAAAGGATATCCGGTGCAGAAAGGTACCGGTGCATTTGTTTCCAAAGTTGCGAAGAAAAACAGTAAATATGTCAATCAGTTTTTTTCTTCCGGTGTGAACTGTATCGGCAAAACGACCATGCCTGAGTTTGGATTTATTTGCAGTACAGAAAATGAAAAATGGCATGTCACCAGAAATCCATGGAATACAGATTATACAACGGGTGGCTCATCCTCCGGTTCTGCTGCCATGGTGGCCAGTGGTGTGGTGCCGATTGCCACTGCGAATGATGGTGCCGGTTCTACTCGTATTCCTGCATCTTGCTGTGGTTTGGTAGGATTGAAGCCAACACGCAAACGGTTGTTTTATATGGAAGGCACGGAAACCTTGCCGGTGAATATTGTCTATCAGGGTGTGCTTACACGCAGTGTACGCGACACTGCTGCGTTTTATGCTGCTGCGGAAAAATTTCATTACAATAGCAGATTGCCAAGAATAGGACATGTGCAAAATCCATTGAACAGAAAATTAAAGATTGCCTTCTTTGAAAATTTACCGGAAGGCAAACAAGGCCACATGGATGAAGATACTTTTCGCGTGCAACTGGAAACGGCGAAATTATTAGAATCCTTAGGACATTCAGTTGAGATGATAAAAGTACCTTTGGATATAGAGTCACTCACCTTGCATTACCTGACCTACTACGGTTTTTTATCTTATATGTCTATCAATTTCGGAAGACTGACACATGGTGCAGCTGTAGATAAATCTGTGTTGGAACCATTTACATTAGGCTTGGCAGAAACATTTGCCAAACGAAAAACAAAATTATTAAGCAGCATAAGCACGTTGGTGCGTTCCGCAAAAGAAACGGAAGAAAAATTAGAGAAAAAGTATGATATCATCATGACGGCGGTAACTACCAAGCGCACGCCGGAAATTGGTTATTTCTCGCCTTTATTAGATTACAAAGAAATCGCCTGGCGTGGTGCTGATTTTGCATCCTTTCTGCCATTGTTTAATATATCAGGTTCGCCTGCTATATCTTTGCCATTAGGAACAGCATCCAACGATATGCCTGTAGGTGTGCAGTTTGTTGCACCTTTCGGACAAGATGCATTACTGCTTGAATTGGCCTTGCAATTAGAAGCCGCACAACCGTGGAAGTTTATATACGATAAGTAGAGAATAAATATTTTACTAAAATTCCTTATATCTATTCTGTTGTTTCGATTTTTTAAAACCAACAACAGTCATAGGAATGCCTGTAATTAAACATGCGGTACTTGGTGTGTATCCCATAATCCCAACTAAAGCGGCAGCAAAATCACCGATGTGATGATTGGAATAATTATCTGATACGCCATAAATAATTACGAAAGGTGTAGTGGTTAAAATACCAGCGCCACCTAAACTGGTAAAAATTAATCCGGTAATTTTTAGCCGTTTTGCACGTTTTAAAATAGCGTCAATATCAGTTTTATCTTTTTTTAAATAAGTTTCAGAAATGGTAAGATTGACTTTTGATGCCATAATTTTTTTATTGCTGGCTGAAAAATCAAATACATTACTTTGCTGCGCTTTTATAGATATACTAAAAAATAACAGTATGATAGATGCAATATATTTATTCATAATGAAAATATAAAAAAATAATTACTAAATTTATTGTCTTATTTCCACTGCAATGTTTCTATGATATGCTGAACGTCTTCTCTGAAATATTTTACTGCCGGTGCAATAGAATCGGCATTTGGCGAAGCAAAGAAATACAGTGAGCCACGAAGGAAATGTTGTGAACTGTCTGTAACATAAAACTGTACCGCACTGGCAGCATTGCCACCTACATCATAGACAATTCCGCTTACGTTCTTGTTTTTTCCGCTTACCGGAATTTCGTCTATGTAGTCAGCTTTTACAGTATGTTTGAAGGTGAGTTTGTAACTGTCTTTTATTAATTTATCCAGTGGATTGGATGAACTGATGGCTGTGTAGCTTAAATAAATTTTGGCTTTGTATTCCGGAAAAATAATATTGAACCAACAAGGATGCTCGTGTAATTCTGTTGTGTTGGAAGAGTCTTTTTGAATTTTTCCGTAATCAGCATATTCAAAAGAAAACGGACAGGTGGCATTGTCGTAAGTAATGAAATTTCGTTGCTCCGGAAAATCAATCCGAAAGTAAGCATTGCGTTTTGGTGTGTAGCTTTCCTGACAGGAAGCAAAGAGAAATGAGATAAAAAATAATGAGATGATTAGATGATGAGGTAATGAGATAATGTTGTATCCGGGAGATTTATATATTCTATGCATTTTCAATTTCATTAACTAATCATCTAATTATCTAATCATCTAATTGCCAAGCGTTATTTTCACTCTGATTACTCTGGTTTTATCGGCTTCTAAAATCAGAAACGTAAAATGCTGATATTTCAGTTCGTCGCCTTCAATTGGTATTTCAGAGTTTAATTCCAGCACCAAACCAGCTAAGGAATCTGCATCGCCGCGTGCATCATCAAACGTATTTGATGGGATTTCCAATACTTTGCAAACATCATTCAACGCTGTTCTTCCTTCAAAAATATAATTGTTGTTATCCAGTTTCTTAAAATCAATTTCGCTGGCATCGTCAAACTCATCTTTGATGTCGCCAATCACTTCTTCCAGCACATCTTCCAGTGTTACAATGCCTGAGCTGCCGCCGTATTCATCCACCACAATGGCCATATGTACGCGTTTGGTCTGAAAGTCTTCCAGCAAGTCATCTATCTTTTTATTTTCCGGAACAAAAAGAGCCGGTTTTATAATATCAATCCATTTAAAACTATCATCTGCATCAATATAATTCAACAAATCTTTTACGTACAAAACACCGATAATTTTATCAATATCATCTTTGTAAACTGGAATTCGCGAATAACCGGATTCTCTTACAATGGCTAATAATTCTGTAAACGTAGCATCATGGTCAACACCAACAACTTCCATTCTGGAATGCATAATTTGAGAAACGGTAATGTTTCCGAACTTCACGATGCCTTTCAGAATTTTGGTATCGTTCTTTTCAGAGTCCGTTTTATCCAATGAATTCGTGATGTCAATCGCCTCATCGATATCTTTTGCCGAAACACTATTATTGATGCCTTCCAATCGTTTTTCGAAAAAATTAGAAGTGGCAATTAATGTTTTTACGAAAGGTGCAAAAATGGTATCAAAAATTCGTAATACATGAATGGTATATCTGGATACTTTGTAATACTGTTGCGTGGCATAAAGTTTTGGAATCACCTCAGCAAATAACACGATGATAAATGTCTCAAATGATATTTTAATGATAAATAAAAGCGTGCTGTGTGTTTCTGCAAATTCGTGTTTTAAAACAGTCTCCAGCATGTTCTCAAACACCAGAACTATGGCAAGCGTAAATAATGTAGTAGTTAATACAAAGGTGGCCAGAAATCGCCTTGGCTTTTTGATGAAATCCAGAATTATGGCATCTGTGCTGTCGGTACTTTTTTCCAGTTCCTGAATTTCCTGATGCTTAAACAGAAAGATGGCAACTTCAACGGCGCACATCATGGCGGTGAAAATCAATAAAATCAGAATAAAAATGACTTCATAGATAATTGCAGCATCGAACGGATTAAAAATTTCGCTCCACGGAATTAAAAGAAGGAAACTAAACAAATAAGGTATGGGTATGCCGTCGTCCAAGGTTATAAAATTACTGTTGTATTAAAATGGCAAATCATCATCAAAATTTGGTTCAGTTACGGTTTCTGACGATGTTGTCGTTTCGGAACCGGTTTTATTTTCATTATTTGCAGCCTGTGAAGTACCGCTTGATTCTCTTTTATCTAATAATTGGAAATTCTCCACTACAATTTCTGTCGTATAGCGTTTGTGATTTTCTTTGTCTTCCCACGAACGCGTTCTCAGTTTTCCTTCCACAAATATAGTACTTCCTTTCTTAAGAATACGCTCTGCTCTTTCGGCAACACCACGCCACATCACAATATTGTGCCATTCCGTCTGTTCTGTATAAGATCCATCCTGATTTTTATAAGATTCATTCGTAGCCAACGGAAAATTACAAACCGTTGTTGTGGCATTTATCTTTCTCACTTCAGGATCTTTTCCTAATCTGCCTATTAAAATTACTTTGTTGACACTCATAGAGATACATTTAGATTACAAAATTTTAAATTTTGATGTTTGTCAAATAAATTCGCTTATCTAAGTTAAAAAATTTAATCTATCTTCCAAATAGGTGCGTATAATTTTTGGAAAGGCAAAGTTCAAAATATTCTTTTTTTCAATTTTGAGATAGGATTTTTCCAGTTTTGGCAATTTTGATAGTCTTATTTCATAGAAATGACCATTAATATATTGATGAGAAAGGGTTTGTTTGTAGGATAGACAATGGTCAAAGGACGATTGTCTATAGTTTATTTTTTGCAAGAACTTACTATCAAACATTGACCATTGACCAACAACTTCTTCTACAGGAAACTCAAATAAACCTTTCCAGATGTCATTTTCGGTGCGTTGCTTGATGTAGATGTTTTTGGAATCGAATAAGACAAAATAATGAAAATGCCGTTCAGACTTAATGTGTTTTTTAGCTTTTACGGGTAATATATTTATCTTATTTAATTCCAGCGCTTTGCATTCAGAACTAAACGGACATTGCTCACACAACGGATTTTGCGGTTTACACACCAGTGCTCCAAAGTCCATAATTGCCTGATTGTGTATAGAAGGCTTCTTTTTGTCTAATAATTGTTGAGCCAATTGCGCAAATTGTTTTTTGCCTTCGGTACTGTCAATTGGTGTTTCTATGCCAAAAACTCTGGATAGAACCCGAAAGACATTGCCATCTACAACAGCATGTGGCAAATTATAGGCAAAAGACGCGATAGCGGCTGCCGTATAGTTGCCAATGCCTTTGAGTGCGACTATTTCAGCATAAGTTTCCGGAAACTTTCCTTGATGTATTTCCAGTACTTGCATTGCGGCAACATGCAAATTCCTCGCTCTGGAATAGTAACCTAGTCCTTCCCAAAGTGTTAATACATCATCTAAAGGTGCGGTTGCCAGCTTTTTTACGGTTGGATATTTTTTTATAAAAGCCAGATAATACGGAGTTCCTTGTTCCACACGGGTTTGCTGCAAAATAATTGCTGAGAACCAAATTGTATAAGCATCATTGGTTTGTTTCCACGGCAAATTTCTGCTGGTTGGATTGTACCATTCTAAGAGTTTTTTGGAGAAG
>DAORIK010000143.1:0-6815 GCA_035438465.1 Chitinophagales bacterium
GTGTTTGCCTGGAAAGGCTTGAACGAAGAAGAATTTAACTGGTGCATCGAGCAAACCTTATTCTTTGGTTCTCCTGACCGTCCGTTGAATATGATTTTAGACGATGGTGGCGATTTAACGAATATGGTGTTTGATAATTATCCTGAATTGGCAAGTGGTATCAGAGGTTTATCTGAAGAGACAACTACAGGTGTGCACCGTTTGTACGAAAGAATGGAGAAAGGAACTTTATTGATGCCGGCAATCAATATCAATGACTCTGTTACAAAATCTAAATTCGATAACAAATACGGCTGCCGTGAAAGTTGCGTAGATGCCATCCGTCGTGCTACCGATGTTATGATTGCCGGAAAAGTGGCAGTTGTTGCAGGCTACGGGGATGTTGGGAAAGGCTCTGCTGAGTCTTTACGTGGTGCGGGTGCGCGTGTTATCGTTACGGAAATTGACCCAATCTGCGCGTTACAGGCTGCAATGGAAGGATTTGAAGTAAAGAAAATGGCAGATGCAGTTAAAGAAGCAGATATTATCGTTACTACAACCGGTTGCCGTGATATCATCACCGGTGAGCATTTCAAATTGATGAAAGATAAAGCGATTGTGGCAAATATCGGTCACTTCGATATCGAAATCGATGTTGCCTGGTTGAATACCAACTATGGTCACACTAAAAATACTATTAAACCTCAGGTAGATTTATATACTATCGAAGGAAAAGACATCATTTTGCTGGCTGAAGGTCGTTTAGTGAACTTAGGTTGTGCAACAGGACACCCGTCATTTGTAATGTCTAATTCGTTCTCAAATCAGGTAATCGCACAATTAGAGTTATGGGCAAATGCTGACAAATACAAAAATAAAGTGTACATGTTACCTAAGCATTTAGATGAAAAAGTTGCACGTTTACACTTAGCGAAAATAGGTGTGGAGTTGGATGAATTAACTCCTGAACAAAGCGCTTACTTAAACATTCCTGTAGCTGGTCCTTACAAACCGGAATATTACAGATATTAATAGTATTGAGTACATAGTACTTAGTATTTAGATAAAATGCCGTCTTGCTTAAAAAAAGACGGCATTTTTTATTTACATTAATTATATTTTAAGTAAAAAGGGTAGATTTTGACTTTTCAAATAAAATTCTATCTTTGCAATCCAGTTCTTATACTAGATGGACATGTTAGCTCAGTTGGTTAGAGCATCGGTTTGTGGTACCGAGGGTCATGGGTTCGAGCCCCATACGTGTCCCTTTCTTTCTTTATCATTTTCTGAATCACAGATATCACAGATTTAGAACTTCACAGATTTCTTTTTCAAAACTCCGTTGCGCCTTCTTTACGTTGCATTCTTTGCGTGAAAAAAAATAAACAACTTGTCAAGAATTGGCAATATCGTCTTATTATTAAAATAAGCAATCATTATTCCTAATAAAAAACCTGCTGCAACATCGCCTGGATAATGCACTCCAACATAAATTTGTGCGATACCAATCGATAATGCCCAGAAAATCCAGATGTAGTTTACCCATTTTTTTGTGAAGATATTTGCCAACACTATACTTAAAGCAATTGCCATATGATTAGTGGCATGTGAGGAAGGGAAACTCCATTTACCACCACAATCCCCCAACAGTAAATGTGCTTGCAACGTTAAAGAATGACATGGTCGTAATCGTCCTACGAATGGTTTTAATACTCCGGCAGAAATAAAATCTGCTAACGCAAATGCAATTACAATATAGATAGCATATTTCAGAGCCTCTATCTTGTATTTATAGATAAGATATACTCCCAAAAAAATATAAAGAGGAATCCAGTTTGGTGCATTTCGTAAAAAAGGGAAAACAACATCAAAAAGGCCATTACTAATAGTATGGTTGATAAACCGAAAAAGTGCGTAATCAATATTTTTTAATTGCAGCATGAGGATAAAATTTCCAGCTTTATCATTTATGACTTTTTATAAATTCATTTACGCGTTGCAATACATTCTTTCGCACATCAAACCAAAAAAGATTAAAATCAACAAGATGGAGAATGTCTTTGTTACGCATAAATGTAAGATTGGTATTGACTTCTAAGTGTGTATCAGAAATATGTGCTTCCGTTCTGAATTTCTTTTTACGATTTATATTCAACAAAACACCTCCGGTTGAAACAGCACTCACAGTATCTCTTTCCCATGAAACCGGATTCACACAAATATTTCCGAAATAATGTAGTTTATCTTTGTATTGAAAATTATTTTTAAATGTCGACCATGTAACATAACAATTTGTTTCCGTTGCATCGCTGCAAGGTTTTAATAAAGTATAACTTAATGAATCAATTTCATAACCTACGATATAAGCACAAACAAGTTTTGCCTTCATCTCAGGTGTATCAAAATAGTCTTTCAGCAAACGACGGCAGTGTGTAGTACCCTGACTATGTGATGCAATGATGATTGGTCGACCTTGATTGTAATTTTTTAAATAATATTCAAAAGCATTTTTTACATCTTCGTAAGCAAAATCAAGGGCACTTTTGCCGTTACCAATGGTATCAAAATAACTGTCAATAATTGCCTGACGATATCTCGGTGCATATACTCTTGCTGCCTGATTAAAGATTGATGCTTGGTATTTTACAGGAAAATTATCAAGTCTTTTGTTTAATTTTTTATTATTTACATCCGCATTCCAGGTTTTACCTTTACTATATAAAGTCGGATAGATATAAAATACATCTGCATCTTTTAAAGAATCATTTATCCATTTTTCAGTTTTAGGAATTAAGTCTGCAGCATCCTTTCTGAAAGGAAGTGCACTCCAGTACCTTGCCTCTGAATAATCAGGTGATGGTGGTTGATTGGATGACTTGAACGGAGCTAATGGTTTGGATACTACAGTAATAAAAAATGAAAGTAAGAATATCAATAAGGTATATCTCATAAAGATGATAATTTATAACGAATGTGCATTTCTGCTTAAAACTGTATTTCAAATTCGTTTCTGTCAGTATACAATTTCCAAAATTGTGCTGCTATGTTTTGTGGATTGTGCTTTTCAGCATCTTGTTTTACATATCCGCAAACAGTAACCGTACCTACAAAAATATTCTTTGATTTCAGAGCGGCATGCAAGGAGCCTGCTATATTTCGGATACCGGCTTTACCAATTGCAAGCGAACCAAAATCCGGATTAGGCTCCAATGCAAAACCACCACCCGTGAGCAGAATAGTGCCTTCTCCCTTCTTTTCCATATCGGATGCCACCAAATTTACCATCGTCATTACTCCGGCTACATTTACTTTAAAATCGCGCGTCAAACCATCTGCTGTTTCATTTGCAATATTTACCATTTTTAATTTCGCTGCATTGTAATGCACTACATCTATATGTTCCCAAATTTCCCATATCTGGTTAAATGCGTCTTTCATTGATTCAGCATCGCCTGCGTCGCCAACAAAAGCATGTGCGTCTATAGCTTTTGCAGCTAATTCATTTCGTAACTTTTCCAGTTTCTCTTTTCTGCGCGAAATTAATGCTACAGAAAAACCCTCAGTTCCAAATTTTTCTGCCACAGCTTGTCCTATTCCCGGACCGGCACCAATAATTACAATTACTTTACTCATAAATTATACTTTCTTTGCTAACAATATATATCTGTCAGATGTTTTAGGATGAAAGGGATTTAACTGATAATCACCAAATTCCTTTACCAATACAAAACCTGAATTATTTAAAAAGGTATGAAAATGATGCTGCATTAAAATCTGTACTTCTTCACGAAACAGCCACATCTTATCTTCTTTTTCTATTTGTATATGTTTTATAATTTTTCCATTTGTTACTTCTTTGCGAATGTAGAAATGATAATCGTCAATAAATTTATTTTCTCTGGAAACCAGATTTTTTATGACCTTTTCTGCATTCATAAAATCTACAAGAATATGTCCATCATCTTTCAGACCTGAATGCATACTCTGAAATACTTTCTCATTTTCTTTTAAATCATTAAAATAACCCAAACTAGTAAAAAAATTAAAGATGTAATCGAAATAATTAATACGAAACGGCAAGCGCATATCATGTACATAAAATTCCAGATTCGGTAACTGGTACATTGTATTGGCATATTGTATGCTTTCTTTTGATAAATCGAGACCGACTACATCAAAACCTTTTTCTGCCATGTAATAAGCATGTCTTCCTTTTCCGCAGGCCAAGTCTAAAATACTGCCAAAGTCTATCTGCAGATGCTTAATAACATTATCAATAAAATAATTGGCTTCTTCCTGATTTCTATTTTTGTACAAAACATGATACAAAGGAGAATCAAACCAGAGCTCAAACCATTGTTTTTTTTGTTCTGACATAAGATGATAAAGGATGAACGATTAACAATTTACGATTAACAATTAAAATAATTACAAATAAAGTCTTAAATAAAATCAACAATTATTTTGTTGCATCCACATTCTTAATGTACTTGCGCCAGATTCCGCTCGTCCAGTAAGCAGTAGTAAATGTAAGTAAAGATAGCCAGTAAACCACCTCGCAACCCCAGGCTATATACAAAGGACTTTTTTTTATTTGAACAAAGTAATAGCAATAAATGACATAAAATAAACAACAAAATACCTCAACAACCGTTGGAACGAAAGTAGCACCTGTTCCGGTAATTCCAAAATTCATAATCATTCCGGATGAGAAAAACAAAAGAGCTATCATCAACGTGTAAAAAGGAGCTATACAGTCTTGTATCAATTGCACATCATCCGTAAAAACAGATAATACCTGATACGGGAATAAGACTATAATAAGATTAATACTTAAAGATATTCCAACAGAAACAGTTAATACTTTTTTTAATGCCGGCACCACATCATTTATTCTGTTTTGGCCGATAATATTACTAATAACGGTATTGCTGGTACTTGCCAGACTCCATACAGGAATGCCGATAAAAACAAACAAACTTTTTAAGATGCCCGAAACAGCTAATTCGTGCTCGCCGATTTTTTCAACCGATAAAAAGAAATACCACCAGGAGCCAATTCCAATTAAATTTTGCAACACAATGGGCGCAGATAATTTTATTATCGACCATATTTGTTTTAGTCTGATAAATTTAAAGGTAAATGCATGGTATTTCTCAGGTTGCTTGTAATACAAAAAATGAAGAATATAAACCAAAAATAAAACGGTATCCGCAATGGCGGTAGCAATACCTGCGCCTTTAATGCCTAAAGGTGGAAATCCGAATTTCCCAAATATAAAGATATAGCCTGCAATGATATTGGTGATGGCCATGCATACCGTTGCAATGGTTATAATTTTTGTTTTGCCTATTCCCGTATAAAATCCGTTAAAACAAAATCCGAGTACTACAGGAAAAACAGCATAATTCATCATAGATATATAATTCATCGCAGCATCCTGAATCGCTGTTGATTTTACGACCAATGCTAAAACATATTTTGTAGCAAATCCAAAGAAAAACATCAGAAATACAGACAATACAGAAGCGAGTACTATTAAATGGTCAAATGCGATACCAATTTTCTCTGGTTTATTTTCACCGCTGTGACGTGCAATAATTACCTGACAACCACGTGCCAGACCACCTGCTATGAATACAAAAACAAAATAGTATATGCCTGCCAGCGTAATTGCTTCCAAAGCTGTTTTAGAGGAATGACCAAGAAATGCCGTATCAATTAATTGATTGATAGAATGTGCTAAACTTCCTAAAATAATAGGATAGGAGATTGTCCATATTTCTTTATATGTTCCTTTGAGTTGCATAATGAATGAATTGTCAATAGTCGTGCTATTGCTTGCTTCGTTTATTTTTTCGTTAACAGCGCCTTTATTCCAAAGTGTCACCTGTTAACGTGGGCTTTCACATTTTCCACTGATCGCCCCATAGATGATTTCCTGCATCCACATACATCGTTTCACCACTGATATAAGACGCCATAGGAGAAGATAAAAACAATACCGGATAAGCTACTTCATCCATAGTGCCCATACGTTTATTGGGAATACCATCTGTAATTCCTTTTAAAATAGCCGGCGGATATGTATCTAAACCGGAAGATAAAATAATGCCCGGTGCAACGGCATTTACACGAATATTATAGCGAACCCATTCAATCGCCAGTGTTTTGGTAAGATTGTCAACTCCGGCTCTTGCCGCACCGGTATGCGCCATGCCAGGAAATCCTCTAAAGATATTTGCAATAATATTTACAATATTTCCATCCTTTTGCGGAATGAAAAAAGTTTTCGCCATAATTTGTGTCACATAAAAAGTACCAATTAAATTATTGGTAACAACCGCACGGAAACCGTTGAACGAAATATTTTCCGCCGCAGATGGAAACTGTCCGCCCGCATTGTTTATCAAAATATCTAATCTGCCGGAATCCGCTTTTATCTGATCTGCTAATGCCTGTATTTGTTCCGGCTCACGGATATCGGCAATCGCACTGCGCACATCTCCGAATACTTTTAATTCATCGATTGCCTTCGAAATTTTTTCTGCGTTACGTGAAGCAATATACACCGTTGCTCCCAGATCTAAATAATGTTTGGCAATAGTATAACCAATACCGCTGCCACCACCTGTTACTAAAACTATTTTGTCTTTGAATAAATCTTTCTGAAACATGATGCTTTTTTTGAACAACAAAAATAAACAAATAATTTTACCAAACGAGCGTTTGATAAGAAGTTATCTTTAAATATACTATTCTACAGGTTTAGTATTTCCTCTTAAACTGATAATTAATACTCCGACAAGTACTAAGATGGTTCCGATTAAATGCAA
>DAORIK010000144.1:0-6744 GCA_035438465.1 Chitinophagales bacterium
TTCATTTAAAAAATTAAAAAGCTCCAAAATTTGGAGCTTTTTGTGGTCCCGCATGGGCTCGAACCATGGACCCCCTGATTATGAGTCAGGTGCTCTAACCAGCTGAGCTACAAGACCGATGAATCAATGATTCATATCCGAATATTTTCGGAAGGAGTGCAAATGTACAGTTTTGTAGCGAATTTCAAAAATGTACGGCACATTTTCTAAAAATCATAAATGGTCGCTAGTACGGTTTCACCCACCGCCTGTAAGGTCAGCTTATCGATAATATCTAAATTATCTTCGTGTGTGTGCCAATGCGCTGCAAAACCGGAGCGCGTATTATATGTCCTGTTTATAATGTCTATTGTCGGAATTTTCGCAATTGTATTGATGTAATAATGATCATCAATGATTTGGGCAGTATTTTCTTTCAAAAAATAATTCCCATAGCCTAACTGAGCAGCATTATTCCATACTTGTTTCATAAAATCAGGTGCGTATTGCATAGAAACGCCTTCGTATGTAAATGTAGCACCTTTAGCACCTACCATATCCAATAAAATACCATTTTCTGCTTTGTAATTCGGAACATGCGGGTTGTTACACCAGTATTGCGTGCCCAAACAATAAAAATCACCTTGTTTCTGGTTTAAATCATATTCAGGCTGACCATAATCCTCCACGTCTAAAAAAATTAAATCCACACCTATCTCCGGATTTTTTTGTTGTAGTTGACGCGCAATTTCCAATAAGATTGCTGAACCGCTGGCTCCGTCGTCAGCAGCAATGATTGGTTTTGCCACCGCACTATCGTCTTGATCGGCAAACGGACGAGCATCCCAATGTGTACATATCAACAATCTCCTTTTTACTTCAGGATTGTAAGATGCAATAACATTTATGCACGGAAGTGATTTTCCGTTATATACAACCACATTTGTTTTTTGCATAAAAACTGTTGCACCGTAATTTTTTAATCTTTGCTCAAAATAGGCTGCGCATTTCTGCTGTGCCGCAGTGCCCGGAACGCGCGCACCAAAATCTAATTGTTCTTTTATAAAAAGATAGGCAGAGTCTGCAGAAAAATCTGGTTTTGTTAGTTTGCTTTCTGCTGCTGTTTCAGATGTAGTTTCTTCGTTTTTTGTTTTGCAAGAAGAAGCCATTAACAAAGGAATCAGGAATAAAGAACAAAGAATAAAGATGTTTATTCGATTTCTTTGTCTTGATTTTTGACTCTTGATTCTTGACTCTTTTAATCTATCCAATCTCATACGTTGTTCCTTCTTTTCCATCTTTAATACTGATATTCGCTTCCTTTAAGGCATCTCTTATTTTATCGGATGTTGACCAGTCTTTATTATCACGAGCTTGTTTCCGAATGTCGATGATTAATTGCATTGCTTTATCCAAAGCGCCATTATTTCCAGCTTGTTCTTCATCTCTCAAACCTAAGACATCAAAAAGATAAGAGTTATATGTTTTTAGTAATAAGTTATATGTTGAATCCGGAATATTGTTTATTCTTTTGCCTTCGTTATAATAAATATTGATTTGCGTTGCAAGTTCGTGTAATACAGCGATTAATTTTGGCGCATTAAAATCATCGTCCATTACTATCTTACATGCTGAACATAAATCAAGAATGAGTTTATCTTGTTTTTCTTCTACCGTTACGGAATCAAATTTTATTTCTTTTAAAAACTTGGCAGCATTCATTAATTTTCGCAACCCTTTTTCTGCATCCTGCAACCCTTTAATAGTGATATCTAATTCAGAAGAATAATGCGATTGCATAAACAAAAAGCGAACCGTCATAGCAGAATAGGGTTTATCCAACAAAGGATGTTCACCGGTAATAAATTGCATCGGCAAGATAGAATTACCCAAAGATTTGCTCATTTTTTGTCCGTTGAAATTGAGCATGTTCGTATGCATCCAGTAGCGTACCGGTTGTGCACCGCAGGCACCAACGTTTTGTGCAATCTCACACTCGTGATGCGGAAATTTTAAATCCATGCCACCTGCATGAATGTCAAATTGTTTGCCTAAATATTTAGTACTCATTACCGAACACTCCAAGTGCCAGCCCGGAAAACCGCTGCCCCACGGGGAATTCCACTGCATGATATGCTCGGGCGATGCTTTTTTCCAAAGCGCAAAATCTATAGAATTTCGTTTTTCATCCTGTCCGTCTAAATCACGGTAACCGGCAATCAATTCGTCAATATTTCTTCCGGAGAGAATACCATAATTATTTCCTTTTGCATTATACGCTTTCACGTCAAAATACACACTTCCATTCGATTCGTATGCAACACCATTATCAATCAGCTTTTGTGTCATTTCAATTTGCTCTACGATATGACCGGTTGCTGTCGGTTCAATGGTTGGCGGCAACAAATTAAAAATGCGGCACACTTCGTGAAAACCCACGGTATATTTTTGCACGATTTCCATAGGCTCTAATTGCTCTAATCTCGCCTGGTCTTCCATGCGGTTTTTACCTTCGCCGGCTTCATTCGTCAAATGTCCTGCGTCGGTAATGTTTCTAACATAACGAACTTTATACCCTAAGAATTTCAGGTAGCGATAGACTAAATCAAAAGAAATAAATGTACGTGTATTTCCCAGATGCACATCCGAATAGACAGTAGGGCCACAACAATACAAACCAACATATGGTGGATTCAACGGTTCAAACTTTTCCTTTTGTCGGGTAAGTGTGTTTTGAATATGAAGTTCTGACATGAGGCAAAGATAGGAATAAGTCGTAAGTGATGAGTCGTGAGCCGTGAGTTTTTTGTTTGAACTATTTCACGCGCTTAGGATTATCCTTTGCAAATGCTTCCCAGCCGGAATATTTCTTGCCGCCACTTGGCACACCGCGCATGGAGAAATGATGACAAACTGCTACCGCCAGTCCATCTGTAGCATCTAATTGTTTAGGCAATACATCTGTTTTTAAAATATGGCCAAGCATAGCCGCCACTTGTTCTTTTGCGGCGTTTCCGTTGCCGGTGATACTTTGCTTTACTTTTTTCGGCGAGTATTCCTGAATCGGAATTTTTTGTGAAAGTGCCGCTGCAATTGCCATTCCTTGCGCTCTGCCGAGCTTCAGCATCGACTGCACATTTTTCCCGAAGAAAGGAGCCTCAATAGCTAAAACATTGGGCTTGTATGCCATCACTATTTCTAAAACTCTGTCATAAATACATTGTAAACGATCATAATGGTCATCAAATTTTTCAGTATGAATACTGCCAATTGCGAGCAATTCCATGTTATTACCGTCGGACATCACAATGCCATAGCCGGTCACCTTAGTACCCGGGTCGACACCTAGAATGATATGTTTCGGATTTGTTTTTTTCATTCTTCCCACGCAGTAAAAATAGTATTTAGTAACGAGTATGCAGTATGCAGACCTAAACTATTTGTATAAAACAAACTATCTTTGAAATTCATTAAAAAACTATCGTCACAAAAATTTCTTTGCATCTTTGCGTTCCGATAGCTATCGGAATTGCATGAAAACATGAAACAACTTTTTCAAAATAAACTGCTCAACACCATCATCAAGATTTTGATGTTTTGTGGCCTTTTATTCGTATTGTATCGCCAGTTATTTTCCAATGAAAAAATAGACATCGCTTACGAACATTTTTTACTCAATTTTCAGGGCAATTATATTTTGTTGAGTCTTGTATTTTTATTGATGATTATGAACTGGACTATTGAAAGCATAAAGTGGAAATATTTGATTGATAAGCTTCATCCGATTTCCTGGGTGGAAGCTATTGAAGGTATTTTATTTGGTGTGACATTTTCTCTTTTTACACCCAGCAGAATTGGAGAGTTTGGAGGGCGTGTTTTTGCATTAAATACAGAAAGAAAAGAAGCCATCGTATCAACAATTATTGGCAGCTTGGCACAGATTGTGGTAAATCTTTCACTCGGAGCATTGGGGCTCTTATTCTATTCATTTATGTATGAAAAAATGGATGCTTATTTTTTATTTGCTTTTGTTTTCATTTATTTGTTAATGGTGGCAGCCATCCATTTTTGTTTTTACAATCTGGATGTCGTTAGCACCAAATTTTCCAATTTCATCATATTCAAAAAAGTATACAAATACATACATATTATTGACTTATATTCCAATAAAGACTTTTTAAGATTAGAAATATTATCCGTTATACGTTATGGAATTTACTGCTTCCAATTTGTGTTATTACTTAAATTTTTTGGATTTCAGATTCCGGTTTTTACAGCTATGATTTTAGTGGCAGCCATATTTTTTGTACAAACCATCAACCCTGTTAATATTGCGCTGATAGATTTTGGGTTTCGGGGTAACGTGGCTGCTTATTTTTTAGCCGGGTTTACAGATAATCCAATTGCCATTATAGCAACTACTATTACTTTATGGTTCATCAATCTGATTATTCCGGCCATTATTGGAGGCATCGCCGCACTGCGATTTAGGTTCTTTAACGAAGAATAATTCTGTTAGAATAACTATCTTTACAGCTAATAATACAAATTTATGGCTAATGAAACAGGTCTTTTAGATGACGACTTTTTGAAAGTGGACAAAGAAACATACATTGCAGATGCGGTAGAAGGTCACCCGAAACAATTAGCACTTTTATTCTTTACAGAAATGTGGGAACGTTTCTCTTTTTATGGAATGCGTGCATTATTGGTACTATTTATGGTGCATCAGCTAAAATATGCGGATGTTAAAGCTAATCTAATATATGGTACCTATACAGCTCTTGTTTATTTAATGCCTTTATTTGGCGGTATTGCTGCCGATAAAATATTAGGCTACAGAAAAGCTATCATTTTAGGCGGAGCACTAATGGCGGCAGGTCATTTAATATTAGCAATTCCAACAGATTGGTCTTTTTTTGCAGGTATGGCCTTTTTAATTTCCGGAAATGGTTTTTTTAAACCAAATATTTCTACAATGGTAGGCAAACTTTATCGCCCGGGAGATGGAAGGCGTGACGGTGCGTTTTCTATCTTTTATATGGGTGTGAATCTTGGGGCTGCAATTGGTGGTTTAATTTGTGGGTATATCGGACAGGAAATTAACTGGCATTACGGATTTGGTTTAGCCGGAATATTTATGATTTTGGGGTTAATTACGTTTCTATACGGCCAAAAATCATTAGGTGAGATAGGATTGGTTCCTAAAGAAGCATCGGGAGAAAAAGTTGGCAATCAAAAGCAATTATTGATATTGCTGGTTTCCCTCGCAATTATTCCATTATTTATTTTCTTGTTTAACAATTATACGTTGATGGGGAAAATCATGTTCCCGATTTGCATTGTTGCAACTGTTGCTATGGTAGTAGTTGCTTTCCAACAAGAAAAAGAGGCTCGCGATAAGATGTTGACTGCAATAGTTTTAGTTGCATTTTCTGTATTGTTTTGGGCATTTTATGAACAAGGCGGTGGCTCATTAAATTTGTATACAGAAAGAAATGTAAATACTTTTGGAATGCCTGCGGCAGCTATTAATAATTTTATCAATCCATTTTATATTATCCTATTGAGTTTCCCATTTGCATGGATGTGGTTAGCCTTGTCTAAAAAAGATAAAGAACCGTCTACACCAATGAAATTTTCATTGTCTTTTGTACAACTGGGGCTTGGTTTCTTTTTATTTGTAGTGGGTGCAAAGCTTGCACTAAACGGACAAGTAAGTTTCTTTTGGTATGCTTTAGGATATTTACTTTTAACTACCGGAGAATTATGTATTTCACCGATAGGTTTATCCATGATAACAAAACTGTCACCACCTAAATTTACAGGGATGATGATGGGATTTTGGTTTTTAGCATCAGCACTTGGGCAACATTTAGCGGGTGTGATTGGTACATTAATGGCAATTCCATCAGAAGGCGGTGCAACCACCGTGTCTGCAGTAGAGTCTTTAACGATATACAGCGGTGTATTTATGAAAATATTTTATGTTTCCATAGGTGGTGGTTTGGTATTATTATTGTTAGTACCTATTCTTAAGCGCTGGATGGGACAGGAAATTAAATCTGGAAACTAATTTGAAATAAATTTCGTTTATAGAGTAACATGCAGATCAGAGGCAAAATATTAACTATTACAGGAATTGTGTTGATTTTTGGATACTTTATACGGGAGTCATTTGTAAGTCCTTCTTCTTCTAATGTCAATCAAATTATTATGATTGGCAATGATACTTTGGGAAAAGACTGGGGTTCCATTGCAAATCAAAGAGAACAGGAACAGCAATCCGGTCGAAGTAATGAAGGAACTGCTTTAACTTCGGCGACAGAGGAAACAAATGCAACAATCAAGGATGACCCTTTCAGCAGGGAAAAATTTGACCAAGGAAATTATTCATCTATCCAATCCCCTGATGGCAGAGAAATCATTACCAATTATGACCGTCCTGAAGACATAGGTAGTCCGGATATTAATTCCCAGACAGACAATTACCAAACGAGGCATCAACAGGAAAAAGGGCAAATAACAGAAGAACCCTCGATTAATTATAAAGAATAATTCATTCTTACAAACATATTGCATGCTAAAGATGTAATATGTATTGCTTAATCTTACAGCAATCATGTTTTCCTTTTACTTGATTATATCTACTAAGTTTAAACTGAGATTATTAATCTATCAATAAATATTAGCTCTAAAATCCTATATCTCAAATCTATAATTATCTTTGAACTTCAATTTTAATTTAATAGAATGGAGTTAGTA
>DAORIK010000145.1:0-6638 GCA_035438465.1 Chitinophagales bacterium
ATGCTCCCTCTATCACTGAAATATCTTCGATTTCAAATCCGATTTTATTGACCAGTTTAATTATTGATTCACGTGTAAAATAACTGTAGTGTTCATGAATAAAAACAGACAAATCTCCTTCTTTCAGATATGGTTCACAATTAGGAACACTAAAAATAATTTTTCCATTTTCGGAAAGCTGATTAATTTGTTCCGTTAAAAAAGATAAGGGATCTTCAATATGTTCCAGAATTCCAAAACTATAAATCAAATCAGCTTTGATTTTAAAATGTTCTGATGGGAAAAAATCTTTTATTAATTGAATGTCTTTTAGTCCATCAACTCTTTTATGATTTCCCGGTTCAATTCCTGTTAAATGCTGAATGCCTTTTTGCTTCAATTCTTTCAAAAGAATTCCGGAGCCAAATCCGACTTCTAAAACAACAGTGTCTTTTTTAAAATGAAAATGATCAAAAATGTAATTTATCATTTTTTCTATATACACTTTTCCCGACTCACTTGATACAGAGCCTTCTACCAAAGAACCTTGTTTGTAGACTTCATCAAGTACAGTAATAAGTTCCGGTGTTGATTTTTGCCTGAACATCTTCAGATCATTATCATAGTATAAGTAGAAAGGCAAAGATTGGGGCAATCCGCCATTATTTGTATCCGTATGAGATTTAAAGAAAAACGGAATACTATTTATAACAGTCATACATCAAAGTTGATTTAATTTTCAAAAATGTCTCCGTCAACTTTTCGAATTTCATATACCGGCCTTTTTCTGGTTTCATCCAAAATTCTCCAGATATAATCTCCGATTACGCCAAGAATTAATACTTGCACAGCCAAAGCTGTAAAAAGCGTATTTAGAATTATCGTTAATTCTGTTGGTTTCTTATCCAGTATGTATACGTTAAACACAACAAAAATCCATCTAAAAACCAATATCACAAATACAAATAATCCCAATCCTGTGATTAATCTCAATGGTCTGTTGGAGAATCCTGTTATTGCATCAAAAATAATAGCTATTTTCTTTAAAAATGTCCATTTGCTGATCCCACCGACACGTGCTCTTTTTATGTATTGTATTTCTTTCTTTTTAAATCCTAAAGATAAAATTCTGAATATAAATGTTGTGTTTCTTTCGTCCATCTTATTAAAAGCATCTACTACAATCTTATCCATTCCCAATACATCACATCCTGTTTCCGGCATGTCTATATTTGTACTCCAATTCATTAATTTCCATGCATATCTAGAGAGGGTTTTAGAAACTATTCCCTGATCTAAGTTGTCTGCTCTGGAGGCTAAAACAAGTTCATTGTCGTTTTCCCATTCTTTAATCAACAAAGCAACCACTTCTGCTGGGTCTTGTCCGTCGCTTGACATAATAATAGTAAAATCTCCTCTGCTGATATTAATACCTGCTGTAATAGCTACATGACTGCCTGAGTTTTTTGAGAGTTGTACAACTGATAACTTAATATTTGCCGGAGTACTTTTAGATGTATCTTTTACAATAGAATATGAACGATCTGTAGAGCAGTCATCAATAAACGTAATCTCAAAATTGTATTGTGGAAGAGAAACTGGTAAATAATCAAACAATTCTTTTAATACAAAAGGCAGCGATTGTTCTTCATTGAACAAAGGCATTATGATGGATATAAGATTCCCTTTCTTCTTGTTTATTTTATTAATTAATATGGCTATGTTGTCTTGCAAATATCTAATATTTATTAATAATCTGAATTACATGATTCACTTGTTCGTCTGTTAACTCTGCATACATTGGTAAACTTACACAATGCGCTGCCAAATATTCTGAATTTGGAAAATCCCCTTGTTTATATCCCAAATCAGCATATGCTTTTTGCAAATGACAGGGAACCGGATAATGAAATGCCGGTATAATATTATTATCTGTAAGGTAGCGGCAAAACTCATCTTTATTTTCAGCCGTCACTACAAATAAATGAAATACGGAATCTGCAAAATCAGGTTGTGCCTGCATTTTTATTTTATCATTTTTTATCTCTGATAAATAACGTCTTGCAATTGCCCGTCGCCTGTTGTTCCAGCTTTCTAAGTATTTTAATTTAA
This sequence comes from Chitinophagales bacterium, assembly GCA_035438465.1. Lineage (GTDB taxonomy): Bacteria > Bacteroidota > Bacteroidia > Chitinophagales > JADIYW01 > JADJSS01. The sequence continues at coordinate 2,092 of DAORIK010000145.1, forward strand.
CTGTTAATGATGCCGCTTCTAAGCCACCCATTCTGTAATTGTAACCAACTTCATCATGGTAATAACGCACCGTCATGCCATGATTTCTAAGGCTTTGTATATGTTTCACATATGCTTCATTATTGGTGGTTATACCGCCTGCCTCTCCACAGGCACCTAAATTTTTACCCGGATAAAAACTAAAACAAGCCATCTCGCCAAAACCACCAACCGTTTTTCCTTTGTAGCGTGCTCCTTGTGCCTGCGCAGCATCCTCCACTAAAAATAAATTATACTTTTTGCAAATTGCTGTTACAGCATCTATATCAAAAGGTTGTCCGTATAAATGTACACCTATAACAGCTTTGGTTTTAGATGTAATCTTCTCTTCAATTTTTGAGGCGTCAATTTCCCAGCTATCTGCTGTACAATCTACAAAAACAGGAGTGGCGCCCGCATGAGAAACACCCCAGGCGGTTGCAATAAATGTGTTTGCCGGAATAATTACTTCATCTCCCGGCCCAATACCTAAGGCTAACATCGCCAGATGTAAGGCGGTTGTACCGTTACTTACTCCTAATGCATATGCTGCTTCAGAATATTGCGCAAAATCTTTTTCAAATTCTTCTACAAAATAACCTCCGGAAAAGGCTGTTTTTTCATACACTTTTTCAAATGCATCGAAAACTTCTGCCTTTATTTGCTGATGTTGTCCTTTTAAATCCAGACAAGATATTTTTTCCATAATTACAATTCAATCTTTTTTATAATTTTTGCAGGATTTCCTGCTACCACAGTATTTGCTGGCACATCTTTCGTTACCACAGCGCCTGCTCCAATTAAGGCATTTTCACCAATGGTGATACCGCATAAAATGCTTGCATTGCTACCAATAGAAGCTCCTTTTTTTACAAATGTTTCTATTGTTTTCCAATCTGCATCTGTTTGTTGCGAACCATCGGCATTGGTGGAACGTGGAAATAAATCATTTGTAAACATTACGCCGTGTCCAATAAAACAGTTGTCTTCTATGTGAACGCCCTCACAAAGGAATGAATGCGACGATATTTTACAATTCTTTCCAATTGTGACACCCTTTTGGATTTCTACAAATGCTCCAACTTTTGAATTATCATCGATAGAACAACCATAAGCATTTACAAAATCGAATATCCGAACGTTCTCTCCAGCTGTAACATTGTTAAGTGATTGTTTTGGATTATTTATAGTTATGTTTTCCATTTAAATTATAATTTCCTTTCCATTACTTTTTATAGATTGCTGTGAGGCTTCCAATATTTTTATTACATCCAATCCGGATTGAAAATCAGATATTGGTATTGTGTTGTTGATGATTGCTGAAATAAAATCTGCAGCCATCCCCGCCAGTGCTTCTTTCGCTTCTACTTTTGGAATATAAATGTCACCCGCCCGATAATCCACCAAAATCTTATTTTTTTCTTCATCTGTTTTATGACTATAGCCTGTGTCATAAATTTTTATTTTTTCTGTTGGTTCCAGATCATTAAACACCACCATCTTTTTATCTCCACCAAGCAAAAGTAATCTGATTTTCACCGGCGATGTCCATGAGCAATTAAAATGCGCGATAAAATCAGAGGAATAATTTACAGTAAGATAAGCGATGTTTTCAATACCATTGTTTGTATGTGATATACCTGTGGCCTGAACACTATATGGCTTTTCATTTTTTAAATGATTTAAAATGGAAATGTCGTGGGGCGCTAAATCCCAAAGTACATTGACATCCGGCTGAAACAAGCCTAAATTGATACGCGTAGAATCAAAATATTTTACGTTGCCGATTTCACCGGCATCAATCATACTTTTCATTTTTTGTACCGCTCCTGTATATAAGAAAGTATGATCCACCATTAATACCTTTTTGTATTTACCGGCAAGTTCAATTAACTGCTCCGCTTCTGCTACTGAACTTGTCATTGGTTTTTCCAGCAAGACATGCTTGCCGCTTTCCAGTGCTTTTTTTGCTAGCTCAAAATGGGTGAATACCGGCGTTGCTATAACAATAGCATCGATTTCATTGTTACTAAATATTTCTTTCGTATTATCGGATGTATTTACTGAAGGGTGATTATTTTTCGCGACCTTTAATCTTTCTGCTCTGAAATCAACCACCGTGTGGAGATTACAATCTGCTGTCGAAGAAAAATTTCTGACTAAATTGGGTCCCCAATATCCGTATCCAATTATTGCTATGTTTATCATTTTATTTTTCCTATGTACACAAAATTATTTCCCCAGAAAGAGAAATTTTTTCCAATTTTTACCGATGTGTCTGCAATCAAAAACATCATTTTTTTCATGAACGAATTACACTGTTTATAACTGGATGGAAACGGCCAGTGGCTTTCATCAATTTTATAATACAATGTTTCCAGTCCGATACTTTTAAAAAAGTCTTCCTGATTTTTTTTATTGGCATACAGTACATGTGTCGGTGTGTGGGAAGCTTTCTTTTTAAACATGTTTTTACGCACCCAAAAAATAGATTTTCTGGCGTATTTCGTCAGGTTAAAATTATTCTCCACAGGGCCTTCCAGTACAAAAATACCGTTAGGATTTAATCTTGTTTTCAGCAACAACATAATTTCTTTAGGATTGGTCAGATGCTCCAATACATTGCTCAAAAAGATAATATCGTATTTTGTATCTGTTTTAAAGAAATCATCTATCGTTAAAAATATAGCAGCAGGTAAGGCTTCACTAAGGTTCTTTACTAAATCGGGATTATATTCCGTGCCACTTACTTCATAGCCTGCTTCCAGTGCTTCCGTTACAAACCGACCACCACCGCAACCATAGTCCAAAAGTGTTTTAAAGTTTCCTGTTGATTTAATCTTTTCGAACAAACCTTTGTACCATCCTATAGATTCTGTAACCAAAGCACCCTGATATTCAACAGGATACATCTTCATTAAATCATCTGCGTCGGGCAGCGGATTTACATAGACTAGCCCACAATTTATACATTCTATGTATTGAAATGTTTTATTATTGAAAACCGTATCCTCAAAAGGTGTGCTTTTATATCCTGCATGCTCACAAAACAAGCATTTGGGTGATGTATTTATTGAAGATAATTCCATTTTTTGCCAGAGACAAAGATAAAAATTTGTTTCGTAATATCTCAACACAATAAAAACCAAATACTTATTAATACAAACAGCATATTTTAGTACTTTTGAGCCTAGCAATGAAGAAGATTTCCATTATTACGCCTTCTTTTAATCAGGGAAAATACCTGGAACAAACTATTGATAGCGTTTTATCGCAAAATTACCCTAGTTTAGAATATTTAATAATAGATGGTGGCAGTACTGATAATTCTGTGGAAATTATAAAAAAGTATGAGAAATACTTAACATATTGGGTGTCGGAAAAGGATAATGGACAAAGCCATGCTATTAATAAAGGCTTGAAAATGGCAAGTGGTGAGATTGTAAACTGGATAAACAGCGACGATTGGTACAATCCAAATGCCTTACAAAATGTCGCTGATTATTTTGACGATGATAAAGTATTAGTAGTAAGTGGAAGAAGTGATGTGTGGAAATCCGGGAAGTTCAAAGTGTGTAATCCCGGCGTGGATGTTTATCCCAATTTAGAAAAAACTGTTGGCTGGGCACGCATAGACCAACCGGAAACATTCTTTAAAATGTCTGCTGTAAAAAAAATGGGCTTTTTAAATGAAACCCTGCATTATGTAATGGACAGAGAATGGTGGATTCGTTTTTTGTTACATTTCGGACAAAATAATGTATTGAAAGTTGATGACGTATTTGTAAATTTTCGTTTACATGAAGATTCAAAAACATTTAATTATCAAACTCACTTTGATAATGAAGGATTGAATGTTTATTATACAATGGCTAAACAAAATAAATTAGAAGAGGCTCTCATTTTTGAAAATAATTTTAATGTTGAATACTTAGAAAGCTTACAATATCAGAATATAGCGAATAAAGAATTATTACAAAAAATAATACACTATTTCTGGTTGCTGAATGCCCGATTAAAATATGCAGAGGATGACCTGGAAACAGCGAAAAAATTTATACAAAATATTGACATTGATTTTTTATCAGAGTATGATGTTGCCGAGTTAAATAAACTAAAAAGAAGAATCTCACTGATGCCTGTTTGGTTGAAAAAAATATTAAACAAACGATTTTAGAGTTGATGGAAGCAAGTATTATCATACCGACTAAAAACAGAGAAACAATTTTGCTGAATTCGTTGCGGTATGCTATAAAAGCAATTGCAACTATCAATGTAGAAATAATCGTAATTAATGACGGAGACAACGAAATTGTTTTATCTGAAGAATGGAAACCAAAAATCAGGATAATTAAAAATCCAAAAAGTGGCGTAGCGTCGGCACGAAATTTAGGTGCTGCTAATGCCATTTCTGATATATTGATATTTATGGACGACGATATGCTGATTAATGAAAATGCTGTAAAGAAAGTGATTGAATATATTTATCAGAACACAAGCTCCACTATAAATATTAACTGGATTTACAC
>DAORIK010000146.1:0-6597 GCA_035438465.1 Chitinophagales bacterium
CTTTCCCTCTGTGTACGCGCTTTCCTTTATTGTTTATCTGAATAAATCTTACCATATTTAAGTATTCATATATTCAATATCTAATTCCATTACTATGAAGCAGCGTTTACTTCTTGCCGTATTTTTTTGTATCCATACTGCCCTTTTTTCTCAATCCGAAGAAATTAATAACCTGCATCTGTTGCTAAAGTCGGCAAAAGCCGACACGGATAAGATAAACATCCTATGGCAGCTCGGGCAGAAGTATCAGCTGTTTAAACCGGACACTGCACTCTTGCTAGGACAGGAAGGATATAAGCTGGCAAACAAAATAAAATACGCGGATGGCGCATCCAACTCACTGATGGTTATTGCCAATGCGTATAACAGAACGGGCAATTATCCGAAAGCACTTACTTTTTATATCAAAGTATTAAAAATAGAAGAAGAGCGAAACATGCCGGAAAAATTAGCGACGATTATTATGAACATCGCCACGGTATATCACTTACAGGGCGATGAAAAAAAGGCATTGCAGTTTGCGCTGCGGGCAGATTCCGTTATCAACCGAGAAAATATTGAGTGGCTGAAAGTATACAGTTTGCTGAACCTCGGCGATATTTATGAAAAATCGGGAAAGATAGCCGACGCACTGGAATATACACAAAAAGCCTATGCGCTGGCAGAAGAAACTGAGGACCAGTTTATGATGGGATCTGCCTTAAACAATCTCGGAAATGTGTACGCCAAAAAAGGAAATGCAACACTTGCTGTCCGCAATTACACACAGGCCATTTATTATCTCGAGCTCACCAACGACGAGGATTTTATTGCAGAATCGTCTATCGGGTTAGCAAAACAATTTGCACTGCTTGGCAGAAATGACTCTGCTGAATTTTATGCAAAAAAATCATACGACCTGAGTGAAAAGAACGGATTTCTGAGCAGACAGCTGGAAGCCGCAGCATTTCTGAATACACATTATAAAAAACTGGGTGATATAAAAAACGCGTATGCTTATCAGGAACAGACATTGCTGCTGAAAGATTCCATTTACAGCAAAGACAGAATTACCAATGCGCAAATTATAACGATGGAAGAAGAACTGCGCCAGAAAGAAATTATGGAAAGAAAAATAGCGGAAGCAGAAAAACGCATCGTGCATATGCAATATTTAGCGATTGGTCTTTTGCTGCCGTTTTTATTTTTTGTCACCTTGTTTTTAAGTAAGAAAAAAATAAAACCAAAATATGTAGAGTTTTTGGGCGTGTTTTCTTTGTTGTTAACGTTTGAGTTTATAATGCTGTTTATAGATCCGGTGATAGCAGGCGTTACAACCAATCTGCCTATTCTTCAGATAGCCGTGTTTGCCGTGATTGCGTTGATAATTACGCCGGTACACGACAATATAAAACACTGGCTGTTGCAAAAGATTGCACAGGTAAGTAAAATGCAAGTGCAGGCTGCAAATGCAGTGTAAAATTATTTAGTTTTCGGCTTCGGCTTTTTGGTGGCTCTGTCCGGTGGTCCTACCGGATTTCTGATACCCATGGGTGCTTCCGGAATGAGCTCCATTCCGCCGCCGCCCGGTGTTGTACCCATTCCTTCATTTTCAGAACCGGGATATGAACCTGACTTGGATGGTGGCGGGGCTGAACTTTTAGGTGGTGCTGACATAGTTTTGGGTACAGATGTCGGTTTGGGTGGTGTTTTTTGTGGTTTCGGATTTACTGTAGCAGGTTTATTTAGCTTTTTATTTTTTACTGCTGCTGAATCTGTAACAATGGCTTCATCAGATATTACAATCATAGTATCAGAAGATGATGCAGGTTCAGCAAGTGTTGCTATCATTTTTTTTTCAGATTCAGGCTTTTGAGAAGTACAGGATAGAAAAAGAAACACAACAAAGAGAAACAATATCACTTGTAATCTGCTGCTGCTGTTTTTGAAAGAGATTTCGTTCATATCAGATAAGTTTAAAATTACTTATTAAACAGTGTCTTCAATTTGTCTGAAGAATTATTTTTTTCTGAAGAAGGTGTTTCTTTCTTAATTATTGCAGTAGGCTTACTTACCGGATTCCGAATGCCTTTTTCAACGCTCTCTGTTTCTGTGTTATTTTCATTACTTTCTGATTCCTGTAAATTTTTAATTTCTACTCCACTTAATTCTGCAGATTCTTCTATTGCTGTTGCATCTTTTGTATTCTTTTTTGATGATGATTTTGGAGTTTGTTGTTGTGCTGTTGTTTTATATACTTCCGAGGTTTTTATGGATGCGGAATCCGTTGTACTCACAGCTGAATTGTTTTGATAAGTTGTAGTTGTATCCGTTTCAATAGTCAAGGCATCTATGCTCTTCTCGTTTTTTCTTTCATTCTTACAGGCTGTAAGAGAGCAAATAAGCATTATTGGCAAAAAAAACCTCATAGTTGTTGTTTAAACCAAAGTTAAAATTATTATTTAACAATCCTATTGGTCATTACTTTCAAATTTCACTTCAATAAGAATTCCTCAATTACACATGGAAAATGATGATGTTCTAGTTTCAAAACTTTTTTTGCGATATCAGCCGGCAAATCATCTGAATCAATGGCAACTGTTTTCTGAAACAGCACTTCTCCTTTGTCATACTCTTTATTACACAAATGAATGGTAATACCACTTTCTGTTTCTTTGTTTTTCCAAACTGCTTCATGCACATGTATGCCATGCATTCCTTTGCCTCCGTATTTGGGCAATAAAGCGGGATGAATATTGATGATATGATCTGGAAATTTGGCTAATAAATTTTCAGGAATCAGCCATAAAAAACCGGCTAAAATTAATGTATCGATTTGATGCTCTTCCAATTTGTGGATGACTTCATCCGTTTTATAAAACTGTTCTTTATTGAATATAAAATATGGAATTCCAAATTCTTCCCCGATAGCTTTAGCACCGGAATTTTCTTTATTGCTCAGCAACAATGCCACTTCAATTTTTGAATGATTTTTAAAATACGAACATATATTTCGTGCATTACTGCCTGAACCTGACAAGAAAATGGCTAATTTTTGCTTCATAATCCCTCAAAAAAACGAAAAAAAAGCGTAATTTTGCCAACTCTTTAATTTTATATACATGAAGAAAGCTCTTATCACAGGTATTACAGGACAAGACGGTGCCTATTTAGCAGAATTGTTATTGAAAAAAGGCTATGAAGTACACGGCATCAAACGTCGTTCATCTTTGTTCAATACCGACAGAATTGATCATTTATATCAGGATCCGCATATCGACAACCGTAATTTTGTGTTGCATTTCGGTGATTTATCAGATTCTACCAATTTAATCCGCATTATCCAGCAAGTACAACCGGATGAAATTTACAACTTAGGTGCCATGTCTCACGTTAAAGTTTCGTTTGATACACCTGAATATACGGCGAATGTAGATGCGGTTGGTTCTTTACGTTTATTAGAAGCAATTCGTATTTTAAAACTAGAAAATAAAACAAAACTATATCAGGCGTCTACGTCTGAATTATACGGTAAAGTGCAGGAAATTCCACAATCGGAAAAAACACCTTTCTATCCGCGTTCACCGTATGCAGTGGCTAAAATGTATGGTTTCTGGATTACGGTAAATTATCGCGAAGCGTATGGTATTTATGCCTGCAATGGTATCTTATTCAACCACGAATCTCCTTTGCGTGGCGAAACTTTTGTAACGAGAAAAATTACACGCGCTGTTTCAAAAATTGCATTAGGTCTTCAGGATAGATTATACCTGGGTAACCTGAATGCAAAGCGAGATTGGGGTCATGCTAAAGACTATGTAGAGGCCATGTATTTAATCCTGCAGCAGCCGGAGCCGGAAGATTATGTAATTGCCACCGGAAAAACAACGGAAGTACGTGAGTTTGTACGTATGTCGTTTAAAGAAGTTGGCATTGAAGTGGAATTTAAAGGAAGCGGCATTGAAGAAAAAGGATATATCAAATCTTGTTCAAACCCGGCCTACCAAGTGGCTGTCGGCACGGAAGTAGTGGCGGTAGACCCAAGATATTTCAGGCCAACGGAAGTGGATTTGCTGATTGGCGACCCGACAAAATCCAACACTAAATTAGGCTGGTATCCAAAACACGACTTAGCTTCTTTAGTAAAAGATATGATGGAGCACGACATCAAATTATTTGAACGTGATAAATATTTATTAGAAGGCGGCCATAAGATTTTTAACTATCATGAATAAGAAAAATGCATTTTTTTTATTGGTTTTAGTCATTTTTTGCAATACCATATTCGCTCAAACGGAGATAGGATATTTTATAAAAAGTGAAGACAGTTCAAAGGTGAAGTTGTACATGATGGAATTGACTGCAAAACAAAAATCTGATCCATTCTATATAGATCGTCAAAACTCGTTAAGTGTTCAATCAGATGGTGCAAACTTATTCTATTATGATGTAAACAATAAAAAGCAAGATATTAAGCATAAGGAAATTACTAAAATGTACTTATTTAATGCTCATTATATTCTTTTACCTATAACAGCCGGAAAAGGGCTGCCGAGATTACACAGAATAGTAGCAGTAAATAAAGAAGGTTTCAAACTTACAGAATTTGTTCAGGGTGATTTTCATATCCTATTTATTTTAGATGGAAATAACAATATACTATTTAGACAAAGAGAAACAGGACATTTATCAGGAAGTTATTCCGGTCAAAAATATAGTAAAGAAATTAAAGAAATAAATAAGGTTATTGAATTTTACAAAGAAGATTTCCAGATTACCAGTACTCCATTAAAAGCTAAAAATTTTTAGCAACAATATAATAAGCAGTCTTTTTTATGGACAAACAATCTAAAATATATGTAGCAGGACACAACGGAATGGTAGGTTCTGCTATTGTACGCAAACTGAAAGCAGAAGGCTTTACGAATATCTTAACGGCTTCATCTGCAGCATTAAATTTAATTTCTCAGGAAGAAACCAATAAATGGTTTGAGGCTAACAAACCTGAATATGTTTTTGTAGCCGCAGCAAAAGTAGGCGGCATTCAGGCTAACAATATTTATCGTGCAGATTTTTTGTATGAAAATCTAATGATTGAATGCAACACCATTCATGCAGCATTTCAACATAAAGTAAAAAAATTATTGTTCTTGGGCTCAACATGCATATATCCGAAAATGGCTCCGCAACCTTTGAAGGAATCTTATCTTTTAAGTGGATTCTTAGAAGAAACCAATGAACCGTATGCAATTGCAAAGATTGCCGGAATAAAATTATGCGAATCTTACAAAAGACAGTACGGTTGTGATTTTATTTCTGCTATGCCCACTAATTTATACGGACCAAACGACAACTACGATTTGAATAATTCGCACGTATTGCCTGCATTGATTCGCAAATTCCATGAAGCTAAAATCAATAACGTTCCCGAAGTGGTCATGTGGGGAAGCGGCTCTCCTTTCAGAGAATTTTTACATGCAGATGATTTAGCAAGTGCTTTGTATTTCTTAATGCAAAATTATGATGGCGAAGAATTTGTGAACTGTGGCAGCGGTGTTGAAATCACTATAAAAGATTTAGCATTATTAATTAAAGAGATTGTTGGCTACGAAGGTGAAATTGTACACGATACTACTAAACCTGACGGCACACCACGTAAATTGACGGATGTGACCAAACTCCACAATTTAGGCTGGAAACATACTATTAATTTGCGTGATGGTATTACATCTGTTTATAAAGAGTTTTCTGAAAATTACGATGCTATAGTAAGTAAATACAAAGCATAAGTTCAACATTAACCTCTATTTAATATTTATCTTCTTATTTTTGTAGAACTGTCATTACCTCGAAAGAGGTAATCTCACAAAGAAAAATGAGATTCTCTTTTACAAGAGAATGACACTTATAACTTATAATTAATACTAAAAGTATGTACAGAAGTCACACGTGCGGCGAATTGAGAATTACAGATGTAAACAAAAAAGTACAGCTTTCCGGCTGGGTGCAAACTACGCGTAACTTTGGCGAATTATTATTTGTAGATGTGCGCGACAGATACGGTATTACACAAATAGTTTTCAATAATGAAACCAATAATCTTTTGTTCGACAGGGGCAAACGTTTAGGCAGAGAGTTTGTCATTCAGGCAGAAGGAACGGTGGTAGAACGCTCCAACAAAAATCCAAAAATTCCGACAGGTGATATTGAAGTTTTAGTAAATGATGTCCGAATTTTATCTGTTGCAAAAACTCCACCATTTACGATTGAAGACAATACAGATGGTGGCGATGATTTACGTATGCAATATCGCTATCTGGATTTACGCAGGAATGAAGTGCAGGAAAAAATCATTTTCCGCCATAAAGTTGGGCATGAAGTAAGAACGTATCTGAATGCAAATGGGTTCTTAGATATTGAAACACCTTTCTTAATTAAATCGACGCCGGAAGGCGCAAGAGATTTCGTGGTTCCATCCAGAATGAATCCCGGACAATTTTATGCCTTGCCGCAATCACCGCAAACCTTTAAGCAATTGCTGATGGTTTCCGGTTTTGATAAATACTATCAAATCACCCGTTGTTTCCGTGATGAAGATTTGCGCGCTGACAGACAACC
>DAORIK010000147.1:0-6527 GCA_035438465.1 Chitinophagales bacterium
GTGCAGAAGAAACTTCTATATCCGGCGCATACTGTACACAGAAAACTACCTGTTAATTATGCAGAAATGCACGCAGGAAAAATGACGTTTATTCATCCTGAAGAAAAAATAAATGCTTCTTATTTAATAGAAATTAAGAATGCCTATGTATCACCTTTCGGTGTTGTTTTTAAAAATGGCTTTGTAGTAAAAGAGTCTGTGTACTCTATGTTCAAACCAAATAAGCAATTACTTTCCTTTTACAAAAAAATTGTACTGAATAAAGTCAGACATATTTCCGGCGATTGTGTGGTGGCCCATCATGCGTACTATCAAAACTATTATCATTTTTTACTGGAAATAATGCCCCGCTTATTTGTGATTAAAAATGATGCACCTCGTTTTAAATTAATCATCAACTACAACCTGCCGTCATTTGTCAAAGAGTATATTTCTTTGTTTAATTTTAAAGAAATTATCTGTCTCCATGATGATGAAATTGCAAAAACTGAAAAAATTATTTTTCCGACTTTTTTATCCCGCGGGCTGGCATACAATGAAACTGTAATGAGGGAAATGAGTAACTGGCTTTGTGAAAAATTATATGCTAACGACTCTGTTTCTCCCGAGAAAATATTTATCAGCAGGTCAAATGCCAAATATAGGAAGACAGAAAACGAAAGCGAAGTATTTGCCTTATTGCAAGAAAAAGGATTTGTAAAATTTGATTTACAGGAGCCGGGTATACAAGCACAAGCTAATTTTTTTAAACAAGCAAAATATATTGTAGGTTCTCACGGCGCAGGTTTTTCCAATATGATTTTCAGTAAAAACTGCTCGTTAGCTTTGGATATTATTCACGAACAGCATCCGCAAGATTGTTTTTATAATCTGGCTTCTGCCTTCGGTGTCGATTATTATTATTTTCAATGCAAAGGAACAGGCGTTGATTCATATGCCAATAATGACAATATTACAGTAGATTTAATTAAATTTGAAACTGTTTGCAATCAACTTATTTTATAATATGAAATTGAGTGTTGTTATACCTGCCTACAACGAAGCAGAGAGTTTACCTGAAACTTTAGACACTTTGTATTCTAGATTAAAAACCGCTGAAATTGAACACGAAATTGTGGTGACGAATGATAACTCCAAAGACAATACCTTACAGGTTTTAGAAGAATTACAAAAGGCGATTCCAACATTGGTTTATTATACAAATACCGGCCCAAATGGTTTCGGTTATGCTGTCCGTTATGGTTTAGAAAGATTTACCGGAGACTATGTTGCAGTAATGATGGCGGATTTATCAGACGACCCGAACGACTTGGTTGCATTTTACAAAAAAGCAATAGAAGGAAATTATGATTGTGTTTTTGGCACACGCTGGAGCAACGGAGGAAAAGTTGTTGATTATCCTGCACTGAAAAGAAGAATTAATCGTTTGGCAAATCTTATTGTTCGATTAATTTTCAGAATAAAATATAACGATTGTACAAACGCCTTTAAATTATACAGTCGGGAAACAATGGAGGGCTTAAAGCCATTTTTATCACCTCACTTTAATCTCACATTAGAACTGCCGTTGAAAGCAATTGTACGTGGTTATTCGTATGCTGTTGTTCCAAATTCCTGGACAAACAGAAAATTTGGTGAGTCGAAATTAAAAATAAAAGAAATGAGCAGCCGTTACTTTTTTATATTAATGTACTGCTGGATTGAGAAACAATTTTCACAGGGTGATTTCAAAAAGAAATCATAACTAATTCATTACGGATTTCTTAGTGATAGGATTTAACGACCGTAAATTTATCTTTTAGCTTTATAAATCTAGATTCAAAATAGGTATAACTTAATTTACTTATTACAAGCGTTAATATAAATGTTGAGATACTCAGCAAAAATGATGGCAGCAGACTGTCAATACTAATATGTGCCACTCTCAACGAAATATCTAATACTGTAATTGCTATCGGATGCAGCAGGTAAATACCATACGTATATTTTCCCCACTTATTAGCAAATGAGAGGTTTTTTAAATTCAGCGGTGATTGAGATTTTGTAATAGCCTGTGCGGCAATAACCATTCCAAAAGAGAAAGAGTAAATGGCTCTGTTAAAAGCCAACGCATTCTTATACTCTAATAATTCATCTCCGTACACTAATAAAAATATTACTACACTAAATAAAACTATATGTGTTTTTGTAGAACTGTTTTCAAAAAAAGTTCTCACAGTAGCATATTTTTTTATCATATAAGCAAATAAACCGCCAATGCCCAAATCAATTAACACGGCAAATGTATGAAAATAAATATCCGCACCTGTTTGGGGAGCCGTATAACGAAACATTAATGATCCAGCTATTACTGTTAGAATAGATAACAGCCATGTCTTTTTGGGAAGGAAAGTAAAAATTAATGGCCAAAATAAATAAAACTGTTCTTCTACCGATACAGACCAGGTAATATTTTGTGACATTGCATCTTTTCCCGGAGTAAATTGTTGTATATGTATTACATCAAAATTACTTAAAAAAAATAAATGATATATAAAATTAGATCCTAGCGGATTGTTCATGCCTACTATTGACTTCAGAAATGGATACAACAAAAAAGAAAAAAATACTACTCCATAATAAAGAGGCCAAATCCGTAATATTCGGCGTATATAAAATTTCTTCAAATCAATCTTATTACTAACCTCATATTCGGTAATCAATAAATAGGTAATTAGAAAGCCACTCAATACAAAAAAAATAGAAACACCCGTACCTCCACTACTAATTGCAAGTAAAAAATCTTCTAAAAGAGTCCCTTTAATAGGTAAGAAGGTATATGTTTTAACCATTACATGGCCAAGAAAAACCATCATAGCAGCAATAAAGCGAATGGAGTCCAAATTTTCAAAATATATTTTTTGCTCTTTCATCAAACCGTCATTTATCGCTTAAATTTTTTCTTCAATCATTAATTTCTTTGAAACTATAGAATGATATTTTTCTTTTGGCGTCTGTAATCTTTTGTATAACATATGGCTGCAATACTTCGGGTAAAACAGTATGTTCAAATGTATAAGCGTATTTTACAGAAAATGCTTTCATGAAATTGTACTGACTTTTTTCTACTGATTCAAATGTTTTATTTTTTATTTCACTTTGTACATATCGATAAAATACAGAACTTCTTATTATCTGATTTTCTCCTTTTAACAATAAAGGTTCACTGCTTTTGGGAATCTCAAAAACACTCAGACAAATAGGATAATAATCCTTATACTCTCTTTTTAAATTTTGGTACGGAAAGGCAACGTTCACGCTTTTTGAAAAAAAACCGTTATAGTCGTCTTTCGATTTAAAATACACAACGCTCCCTCCCTTGTATATTTTTTTCAACTCGGCTGCAAAGGATTCATCTATAATTTCAAAACGTGTATATGGATGGGTTTGGTTTAAACAAAAAAACAAAGTCACAATTGCTGATATTTGTATCATTCTTGTACCGGATGTCAGTGCATAAACTATAATAAAAAAACCTACTACTGCAGAAAATGGCAAATATACAATTGACCAAAGTTGTACAGCGTCCACCCTGTTGAAAAAAATAGCGTACGACAAAATTGCTGTTATATTAATGATGACATATAGTAACACTATCTCTTTGTAATTCTGAGGTGGTTTTACTTTAAATTTAAAAATCAACCCAATTAAAATAAGGAAAATGGAAAAGCTTATAAAGGTTTTAACAAGTTGACCTGCAAAACAATTAAAGGCTGTTTTCAGATAATAAATTATGGTAACTGAATGCTCCGGATTTTTAGTAGTTGTATGAGCATATTCGTTTAAATGACCAATCCATAATGTATATATTCCTATAAAAAGCAAGATGACCAATACAGGAACACTGTATTTAAACATTTCTGTGATAGTTATCTTCTTCGATACTGTGTACGTCAACAGCAAGCATCCTATAGCTAATAGTATTGCTGGAGCAGATACTGTACAGGTAAGTATGGTTGCGAGTCCAATCAAAACTATATAGTGTAAGTAGTTTTTATTATTGATTAATATGGTTGCATAAAATACAAACAAGGCGGTAAAAAAATATTTTGGCTGAAACAGTAATCCTGCATTCCACCAGTCTCCTTTAGTAAAAACTGTTTCAAAGGGCAATGCAAGTGATATTCCTGAAGTTAAAAAAATTATAAATGCTGTTAAATATGTCTTCTTTGAAACCGGTTTTATATAGATTTCAATAATTGAACAAGCACCTAAAAAATAAATCACTAAAGCGTGAGAGAAAAAAATAAAATAAAATCCTACAAATGCATTTTGTCCTGTAATTAAGGTATAAAATGCAGAATACCATAGTTCACCAAAATGATATAAATCACGCACAGGAGGCATAGTAGAATACCAATCTGTTACATTGCCTTCTACACCTACTTTATTTAAATATTCTATTACCGTTTCATAAAAGTAAAAGTCGTTAAATGTGTTATAAGATTGATTATTGAAAGGTTCTTTAATTCTCCAAAAAAGATAGGCAGCTGCAATAAATAATATAATAAGTTGTAAAAATAAAAAAGGCAAGATCTGAGGAGATATTATTTGACGAACTGTGTCTTTTAAAGTTCGCAAATGATTGTTGTTTTTTAAATAGAAAATAAAAAATACAGATAATAATATTAGTCCGATATTAATTGTTATTCCTGAAGTTTGCAAAAGGGAATAGGCAGTAATAATAAAGACTAACCCTACAGACAGTTTTGTAAATTCTGTAAAGAATGGTTTGTCTGAAGGGATTTTTACAAATGAAACCAAGAGATGCCCGATTACATACGTAATAATAAATGAAACTGTAGAGTAAAGGCAGATTGATAAAAACTCACTCATTTTTAGATTGTTATAAGTGCCTTAAAGTTTTCTGTTACATAATCTATATCCTCTTGTTCCATTGGATAATATAATGGCAAAATAATACTTCTGTCACAGGCATCTTCAGAAACAGGCAGAGAAACTCCTTTACTATATTCAGTATACGCAGTTTCACGGTGTGAGGTCATAATACCTCTTCTGGTGGCTATTCCCTTATCAAGCATTGCCTGCATCAAATCATTTCTGCTGATTGTACATTCAGGTTTTAAGTAAATACTGTAGGATTGATAATTGCTGAAATAACCATCCTGCTCCAGCGGCAATCTTATTGTATTAATATTTTTAAAAGCCTCGTGATATTGCTGTGCAATTTTTCTTCTTTCGGAAATAATAAAATCTAATTTTTCTAATTGTTTGATTCCGACAGCGGCTTGAATATCTGTCATGCGGTAATTGTATCCCAATTCTATATGGTCTTCAAAAATTATTTTAGACGATTCGTGGCGAACTCTGTCATTTACGCTCATCGCATGCTGGCGCAATAGTTTTATTCTGTCTCTGTATGCTTCATTATTAGTTGTAATCATACCTCCGTCCCCTGTTGTAATTACCTTTCTGGGATGAAACGAAAAACAAACCAAATCTGAATGGCTGCCGATTTTATTTCCTTTGTATGCAGAACCCGCCGCACAGGCTGCATCTTCAATTAAAATCAGACTTTTTTCATTGCATAAATCCTTGAAAGCATCAATATCCGCAGGCATGCCAATCTGATGTACAATTAAGATAGCTTTTGTTTTTGCAGTAATTCTTCTTCTTACATCTTCCACATCTATATTATAGGTAACAGGATTTACCTCTGCAAATACAACTTTCGCACCTGTGTATCGAATAGAATTTGCCGTAGCCACATAACTCATAGAAGGACAAATTACCTCATCTCCTTCGCCAACACCTGCCACTATCATGGCCAAATGTAGTGCTGTAGTGCAATTTGATAAAGCTACTGCATATTTACTGCCTACATATTTGGCAAATTTTTCTTCAAATTCCTGCACACGTGGACCTTGCGTAACCCAACCGGTCAAAATAGTATCGTATGCATATTGGGCATCCTCTTTATCTAAATATGGCTTTGCTATTGGAATCATCTGACTATTTTTGTGTTTGCAAATTAAAATACCAGTCTGATAATGATTTCAACCCCTGCTCTAAAGTTATACTCGGGTTATACCCTAGTAATTTATTTATTTTACTTAAATCTGCAATTCTTCTTTTTACCGGATTCACAGAATTTGCTTCTTTAAAAACGGGAGTTAGCTCACAATTATTTACTTTCAGTAATGTTTCTAATAATTCTTTCAGAGAGGTTTCCCTTTGCACCCCAACATTAAATGTTTCGTCTGTAACATCCGATAACAATGCTAAAATATTACTATGTGCCACATCTTTCACGTGTACAAAATCCATAGTATCTGTACCATCTCCGAAAATGGCAGGCTGTTTATGATCACGAATACAATCCAGCCACTTAATCATTACCTCTGTGTATTTTCCGTCGGTATCCATACGTTCTCCATATACATTAAAATAACGCAACGCCACATAATCCAGTCCATGCATAAATTTGTAGGAACGGAACAGCTGTTCTCCCCACATTTTTGCTGCAC
>DAORIK010000148.1:0-6520 GCA_035438465.1 Chitinophagales bacterium
AAAAAATTACTGAATTACTTACAGTACATTTTTATCAAATCGTAAGCACCATACTGGTCCAACTCTCCTGCCCTGCTCCAGTCCTGACAGGCACCCGAAAAATCGCCAATATGGTCTTTCAATAATCCTCTGTTAAGGTAGGCATCTCCCAAATTAGGGTTTAACTCAATCGCTTTGTTATAATCTTCAATGGCACCGGAATGTTCGCCCATTTTATCTCTGACTCTTGCACGGTTGTAATAAATATCCGTATAATTCGGATTTATACTAATAATCTTATTAAAATCTCTCAATGCTTCTTTAAACAAACCAACACTTGCTTCCGCAATTCCTCTATTAATATACGCAGCAAGCAATGTGGTATCCAAGTCAAGTGTTTTATTGAAATCACGAATAGCACCATTATAATCGCCCAAACTTCCGCGAACAATACCGCGGTTGAAATAGGCATCTACAAAATCAGGTCGCAGGGAAATTGCTTTTGTGAAATCCTTTATGGACTCTACAAATTCAAACAATTTATAATAAGCGATTCCTCTGTTGTTATATGACTTCACATTTGCAGAATCTAATGCAATTGCTTTATTATAAAAAAAAATGGCACCGCTGTAATCTCCTGATGCGCTTTTGCAATAGCCTTCTTTATAATATTCATTTGCTGTTTGTGCAAAACAAACATTTTGTCCGTAAACCAATAAAAAAAATGAAGTTAAAAAGCAGTAATGTATTTTCATCTGACAACTTAGTTTTACTGTTTCAAAACTAAGTCTTATCACATCTCTAATGAATGACAAATATCATCTTTAGAAATAAACCTTAGAAAAAAAGAATAGATGCCTATTCAGCACAATATTTTTCAATCTGCTCTTTAGCATTTGTATCGCCCAATGCCGCTGCCTGAATCCAGTCTGCACATGCTTTTTCTTTATTATCGTCTAAAAAATAATAATAGTTACCACGGTTATTAAACGCATCTGCATAATCAGGCTTTAGTGCAATGGCTTTATCAAAATCCTGCAGTGCATCATTATCATCTTCCGAGTAATACTTAGCTCTACCGCGATTGTTATAGGCTTCCGCATAGTCGGGATTAACTTTCAAAGCCTGATTGAAGTCTTCGATGGCACCGGCATAATCTTTTGCCACTCTTTTACAAACGCCTCTGTTGTAATAGGCTTCTGCATTTGTGTTATCCAGTTCAAGTACTTTATCAAAATCCTTAATGGCACTTTGGTAATCACCAATGGCATCTTTTGCTTTGCCTCTGGTTAAGTACATATTTTTATCAGCAGGATTTAATTCAATGGCTTGCGTATTATCGCGGATGGCTCCGTTGTAATCACCAAGGATAAATAGCACGAGTCCTCTGTTATAATAAGCTTCAAACGTTGGATTTTCAAGAATAGCAGTATTGAGCTGCTGAACAGTGCTTAGATAATCAGCTGTTTGTTTGGATGTCTGAGCCGTAGTTGTGAGTGGTAACAAGACGATAAAAAACAGACTTATATGTGTAAAGAAGTATTTCATGTGTATATTTTTTATTGTTTTAATAGTGCACATGCCTGCCTGTTGCAGACAGGGAATATCTGACGTTCATTCGTGTTTTGATGTGCCAACACTGATGGATATTTCATAGTTTTACTATTATGGCATAAAATTATTGAAAATTGGGTAAAAAATTGATATTAATCAAATAAAATCAAGAATCTTTAAACATACAGTCACAATTTGATAAAGCTATTTCTTCGCCAGCTCCACAAAAATATCCCACAATGTTTCGTAAGGGATGATTTCCCAGTCGGCGATAAAATATTTATTTTGATTACGTAATTCCGTTATTTCCTGCCAGTCGGCTTTCACTAATTCTTTATTATTAAATCCTGATTTTTCTGCCTTTAATAATACACTCAAAAATAAATGATTGCGTTTGTAGGTATTATCATTTAAGTAGCGCGAGCGATAAACACGTAAGGCGTCCATTTTGGAGAAAATAAGGTTATAATCTTTACGTGCAGCATTGAATAAAATTTCTATAACACGGATGGCAAAATTAAATCCGGACTTATCCTTGGAATTGACCGGTACATCATTTAAAAATCTTGCTAAGTTGAACTTATAATCTCCTTTATTTAAATAGTTATCCATAAACACCAAGTAAGCGTGGTATATTTTCCATTTTTCAGTGAGTTCCGCCACCTGTCGTTTAAATGATGGATTTGCCAATACTTTTTCATACACTTTATATGCTCCTTCTAACTTGTTGTCTTGTAAGTAAAGTTTGAACTCTATTTCTTTTAATATGTACCAATTATATAAATTCTCTGTTGGCAAATAAACATCATCAAAATTCTTCATTACTAAGAATGCTTCTTTAAAATGTTTTAACTTTAATAAAGTTTTTAAACGGTAAATTAGTATTACTGCTTTTCTACTGTTTGTTATTATTTGCATATTGTTGTTCATTAATTCATCAGCCTCTTCACAAATATCAATTAATCTGTGTAAATCATTTCCATTCTCATAATACAATAATGCCAAATAAAAATAATAGAAATCAATTTCGGAATTATTTATTTCCAATTTTATAGTGTGTAATTTCTGAAGGCTCTCTTTAATGTTTTCAAGCAATTCATCATTTATTGTTACAGACCCAGCAAAATTCACGATACTCTTCATATAAAGATATTTTGCAATTTGCTCTTTTTGAGCCAAGTCTATATATTTCAAATATTTAACTTCTTCCTCAACAAGTGATTTTTTATCTCCTTTTAGTGCATAATACGTTATTAAATAGAAAGAATAATTTTTGAGAATGTCATAAAAATTATATTTTTCAGCTTTAGGATAATCATCTTTTACTAATTCATAAATTAATTTAGTAGTACCTGTTGCTTTTATTAAGATTTCGAGTGTTTGGTTATGGGTTAAACATTCATAATATGCTCTTACTTGCTCACTATTATGAAAATCTTCATTGTCTAACAATAGAATAGATTTTAAGGCCTTTGCCTTGAATCTGGATTTTAATTTTCTAAAACGTGCATCCTTTTCATTGGAACCGTATAAGTATAAAGATGCTGACTCATCATCTTTAATTTTTCCTGATTCTAAACCCTCATATAATTTATAGTATAAATTAGTGCTATTTTGATTTAATAATGTTTTATCAAATACATCAATCTTAGACAATCGCTTTCGATTAAGTACTTTAATGATTTCAATCAATGCATCCATTTGTCACAGATTTAGTTTTAATTATACAATCAACTATTTATAAATAAATAAGTTACAAAATAAAAAGCAATTTAGTACTTATTTTTTAAAGTCACAAGTACTAAATCCATGCTATTGATTTAGACTCGAGTAAAGAGCAACTTTACATTGTATTAGTAGTATTCAACTCTCAATGAATAGTTGTAAATGCCCAACATTACAGCTATTCATTAGTCCCTTATAGAACATCATAACCCGGATTAAGAAAGAAATACTGCTTAAAAAAACATTATTCACAAAACCCAACATTAAAAACCTTTGTCACAAAAATGATTTAAAAACCCAACAAAATTAACATATAACTGTATGATTTTCAATTATTTGAATTTCATAATTCATAACAACCCTTTTATATGAACAGTCACACTTATGTATTTACTGTAATAAATAATTAATAACAAGTCCTCATATTTGTGTTAATAAAAACAACAATATGGGATTTTTCGTAGCAATTCTTATCGCATTAGCATCTATTATAGACCCAACCGCTGGAAAAGGTGGTAGAGTAATTGATCCAACTGCTGGAAAAGGTAATTTAATTATTGACCCAACCGCTGGAAAAGGTGGTAAAGTAATCGATCCAACTGCAGGAAGAGGCAACCTAGTCATTGATCCAACTGCAGGAAGAGGCAACCTAGTCATTGATCCAACCTCAGGAAAAGTTATTGACCCAACTGCAGGAAGACCATAATCAAACAAGTATTTTCTCCCCCCACTATAACAATAAATAGTTAGTAGTTTAGTTCTTACACGGAGTGGTTTCGCCACTCCGTATTTTTTTGTGTGAAACAACATCATTGCAATTTCTACGTCATTGCGAATGCATTGTGAGGAACGAGCAATGTATGGAGCAATCTGTTGAATAAAATTGGACAGATTGCTTTATGCATCCAGCAATGTACAATAAATTCAATAATCTGCAAATGCATTCGCAATGACGTAGAATTCACGCCTTGCGATTACGTTAATCTTAAATTGGAATCTGAACGGATGTTCCTATCATATTGGAAGTGGCTTTTGCCAGTAGTTTTCCTTTATTATCAACAGATGTGTTATCCGCACTGTATATTTTGGCTTTTAGGTGCAATATTGTCTTACCGGCACGCACCACATGCCCTTCAGCAATTACAGTATCTCCTGCTTTTGCCGGATTCAGGTAATCAATATTCATGTTTATAGTGGAATAACCATTGGGTCTTCCCAACGTAAAACTGGCAGCACCCATCACTTCATCTAAAATAGTAGCCATAATACCACCGTGCATTATACCAATTGGATTGAGCATATACTTTTCTACTGTAAAACTCATTTTTACATAGCCTTCATTTACTTCTATTACCCTGGCATTTAACCAATCCATTAAAGGATAATCAAACTGCCATTTGTCTTTCCCTATCTGATTTCGGAAAAATTCTATACGTGAGTTCATGATAAGTTATTTGTTATAAGTTATAAAGTTATTAGGTTAAAATATCTTATTGTTTAAGAACTAAAGCATAATGATTTTCCTGCATACTGCCAACTCATTACTAATTACTAAACAATAACTTCATCTCTGTTAAATTCTGACGTTAAATGGAAATGAATATCAGGATAATCCTGCTGTGTTAAGCGCAATATCCATTCAGAACTTGCCAGAAACACCGGCTTTTCATCTTTGTCAAATGCAATATAATTTGATTTTGTTCTGATAAACTCATTTAGTTTTGCCTGATTGTCAGATGTCAGCCAGCAGGCTTTATAGTATTGCAAAGGTTTAAACTGACAAGAAGCTCCGTACTCATGTAACAAACGGTATTGAATAACTTCAAATTGCAGCTCACCTACCGTACCGATGATTTTTGCCTGTGTGGTATGTACCGTAAATAATTGTGCTACTCCTTCCTCCGTCAACTGACGAATACCTTTTTCCAGTTGTTTGGTTTTCATTGGATCCGTATTCACCATTTCTTTAAAAATTTCCGGTGAAAAACTCGGTATTCCTTTAAAGAACATATCTTCTCCTTCTGTAAGTGTGTCGCCTATCTTAAAATTTCCGGTATCATTCATGCCAATTACATCACCGGGATAGGCATCTTCTACTATATTTTTATCGGACGCCATGAAGGTTACCGGATTACTGAAACGTAGTTCCTTTTTCAGGCGTGTGTGGTAGAAAAATTTATTGCGCTCAAACTTACCGGAACATACACGCAGGAAGGCGATTCTGCTTCTGTGATTGGGATCAATATTAGCATGTATCTTAAATACAAAGCCGGTCATTTTTTCTTCTGTTGGCATCACTACACGTGTATTGGTGTTTCTGCCGCGCGGCGACGGAGCTATACGTATAAAGGTTTCCAGCAATTCTCGTACTCCGAAATTATTGACACCTGAACCAAAAAACACCGGTGCAATTTCACCAGTTTTGTATTTCTCTTCATCAAACGGTTCATAAACGCCGTCAATTAATTCTATATCTTCCCTCAGTTTTTCCGCATCACGTTCTCCAATCTGTTTATCTAATTCTGTGTCACTCAGATTATCAATACTCACAAATTCTTCTTCTACTTTGGTAGAAGAAGCTCTGAATAAATTTAGTCGATGATCATATAAATTATAAACACCTTTAAATAATTTACCACCTCCTATCGGCCAGGAAAGCGGCCGGACTTTAATAAATAATTTTTGTTCGAGTTCATCTAATAAATCAAACGGGTCTTTTCCGTCTCTGTCCATCTTGTTGATAAAAACAATCACCGGAGTATTTCTCATACGGCAAACTTCCATTAATCTTTCGGTTTGCATCTCCACACCTTTCACACAATCCACTACTAAAATAACACTGTCAACAGCAGTTAAAGTTCTGTAAGTATCTTCCGCAAAGTCTTTGTGACCGGGAGTATCCAATAAATTAATTAAGGTATTTTGATATTCAAACGTCATTACCGAAGTTGCTACGGAAATACCACGTTGTTTTTCAATTTCCATAAAATCTGAAGTAGCAGATTTTTTTATTTTATTCGATTTTACCGCACCTGCCGTCTGTATAGCTCCTCCGTATAATAAAAATTTCTCCGTTAATGTCGTTTTTCCGGCATCCGGATGCGAGATAATGGCAAATGTTTTTCTTCTGTGTATTTCGTTGAGTATGGAGGACATTTTTATTTGTTAGGAGTTTGCAAAAATAATCATTTGAAAGAATGATTACCGATTTTTGAATAATAAGTAGCTATTAAGAAATAGGAATAACGTCGTTAAACCTGGT
>DAORIK010000149.1:0-6401 GCA_035438465.1 Chitinophagales bacterium
TTTTTAAATTTTTGACGATCTCGTCTATTTCTTTATTGAAATCTTTATTGTTTACTAATAGTTTGCACATTTCAAACAATCGGATGGCTTCATCATCATGACCGAGTTGTGCTTCCGTTATTGCCAAAAAATACAAGGCTTCTGTATTTTGCGGTTCTAACTGCAATATTTTTTGCAACCGTTCTTTTGCTTTATCAAACTGTCCTGATTGTATAGACAACCTGCCTAAAGCTAATAATACCGGGACATTGCCAGGAAGACTGTCTTCCAGTTTTCTCAAAATTCCGATCCCTTTCATTGGCTCCTGCGAACCTTGTACATACGCATCTGCCAGTTTTATCTTCAGCTCCACATCATTGCCATCTTTCTGAACGGCTGCTTCGTAAGAACGGAGCGCAAAGGTAATTAAATTATTTAAAATAACAGAGTCTTCCGTTGATTTATATGCACTTACGAGCACATCACCGGCATTTTCCATGGCAGTTTTACTGCTTTCAATAGTTGCAAACTGATAAAAATAATAGGAACCCAGAGCAGGATTATTGAGATTTTTCCAGAATGTTGATTTTTCCAGATATAATTTTTTTAAAGTAGCGGTATCTGCTGACTTTGTTGCTTTTATTGCATCTGAAATAGTAGTTAATTGAGACTTCTCAGCAGCTAACAATTTGGCAATTTGCTGCTCTTCATATTGCTCAAAAGAATAAGACTCAACTTTGGTTGCAGTTGAATTTTCTTTTTTACTAACGGTTTTACCGCCAAAATAAAGTGCTAATCCTAAAATAAGAGTGCCAACACCCAATACTATCTGTCCCTTCTGCACGACGTAATCTACTATTCTTTATCTTTCAAACGTTTGGCGCTTGAATCTTTGATTTGTTCTACAAAAACTTTAGATGGTTTGAACGCCGGAATCTGGTGTTCTGGAATTTCAATTGCGATATTTTTTTTGATATTACGACCTATTTTTGCTTTACGTGTTTTAACAATAAAGCTGCCGAAACCGCGTACATACAGATTCTCACCGTCAGCCAAAGTATCTTTTACTTCTTTGAAGAAAGCCTCCATGGCTACTAATACGTCAACTTTAGGAACGCCTGTTTTTTCTGAAATAGTGGTGATGATGTCTGCTTTTCTCATGGTTGTTGTTTAAATGGACTACAAAAATGCAAAATAATTCTTAACTAACTTACTAATATACACGAATTTAGGGTTTTTTTAATATACCGACAACTAAATTGATTTCCTTAAAATGGTTATTTTGCAAGATAATATGAAATGAACATGAGCAAATTTACACACTAAACTAATTGTTTAAGATGCGAATTCCATCTGCACAACTAAAAATAATAAATTTAAACAGATGAAATCCTTTTCCAAAAAACTACTGGAATGGCATAATCCGGCGGACAGAGACCTTCCCTGGAAAAAAACAAATGATGCTTATAAAATATGGTTGTCGGAAATTATTTTGCAGCAAACACGCGTAGAACAAGGCACACCTTATTATTTAGCTTTTATAAGACAATATCCGACAGTAAAAAAATTAGCAAGTGCACCTTTAGATGATGTGCTGAAACTTTGGGAAGGTTTAGGTTATTATTCTCGCGCTCGCAATTTACATTTTGCAGCACAGCAAGTAATGCAAACACATAAAGGAAAATTTCCGACAACACACACAGAAATCCTGCAACTGAAAGGTATAGGAAATTATACGGCTGCAGCTATAGCATCTTTTGCGTACAATTTGCCGCATGCTGTTTTAGACGGAAATGTATTTCGTGTCTTATCAAGAGTTTTTGGCATTGAAACGCCTATAGACTCTACTGATGGGAAGAAGCAATTTGAACAATTAGCGCAGCAATTACTAGATAAAAAAAATCCATCCACGTACAATCAGGCAATTATGGACTTCGGTGCGTTGGTTTGCAAACCGCAAAATCCGTTGTGCGTGCAGTGTCCGTTCAGCTCTGAATGCAAGGCATTAGAATTAAATAAAATCAGCTTATTGCCTATCAAAGCAAAAAAACTGATAAAATCAGAACGGCATTTTCATTATTTCGTGTTATACGACAATAAGAATATCTATATAAAACAACGCACAGAAAATGACATCTGGAAAGGATTGTTTGAGTTTCCTGTAGAAGAGGCTGATAGTCGATGGTCAATAGTCAATAGTCAAATCCTGAAAAAAATAAACCATCGTCTATCAACTAAAAACTATGGACATTCTTACAAACAAACGCTCTCTCATCAATATATAAACGGCTATTTTTACGAAATAAGGCTTAACAAACTGCCAAAAATGGAGAAATTGTATCTGAAAGTTCCAAAAAATGAAATTTTAAACTTTGCGTTTCCAAAAATAGTGCGAACCTATTTGCAGGCTCGATTAAATTATTTAACTTAGAGATTAGATAAAAAAGACAGGATTGACATAAGTCAAGAGATTTAATTTTTAACTAAACTGTATTGCTATGAGTGTTAATAAGGTAATTTTAATCGGACGATTAGGCAAAGACCCTGAAGTGAGAAAAATTAATGCAACCACTACTGTTTGCAATTTCCCCCTCGCAACCAATGAATCCTATAAGAATCAGGATGGCTCCTATACAGAACAAACCGAATGGCATAATATTGTTATGTGGCGTGGTGTGGCAGAAAGAGCAGAACGTATTTTAAAGAAAGGAAGTACTATATTTGTGGAAGGAAAACTCAGAACGCGTTCCTGGGAAGATAAAGAAAACCATAAACGCTATACCACAGAAATTGTGGTAGAGAATTTTCAGTTGTTAGATAAAAGAGAACAAACCGGTCCGTCGCAAAATACAGGTGCTGAAAATAAAACCGGAACAGAAACAACAACTTCTGATTCCGCTACTGAACCAAGTTTTGATGATGACCTGCCATTTTAATGAATAAAGTAATTTAATCAGCTTGGACGACGGAATTCCCATACCTTACTTATTTAATTTCCTGTTTATAATTCCATGGAGTGAAATTTTCAACCCGTTTGACCCTGCAATTATTTACGAGCTTATTTTCATTTTAATTTTACTCGGATTTACCGCAATGATGTGTGCTGTAGAAGTTGCTATCTTTTTATTTAAACATGATGAAATCCAAGAATTGGAGAAAAGCAATGATAATACAGATATGGTGATTTTAGATTTTATAAAAAAACCACGCCGGTTTCTGGCTACGTTTGTATTAACCACTACTTTGTTTACATTGGCAATAGTACTGATGTTTGAAAATATTTTAGAAATCATGTTGAAACATGAATTTGCTCAAACACATGGAACACTATTATTCATCATCAAAATCTCTTTTGAAACATTCATCATTGTTTTATTTGCAGAAGTAATTCCTAAATTATACGCTACCCAACAATATTATAAAGTTGCGAGATATACGATTCAGATTTTGCGTGTATTTGATATTGTGTTTGCACCTTTTGTGAAAACGCTGATTGCTACTTCTAACTTTTTTGAAAAGCGATTAGAGGGTGTAAAAGATAGTGTTTCTGCCAAAGATATTGATGAGGCAATAGATATTGCAAATTCTCAGGATAAAAATGATACAGAAAGAAACGACACTAAAATTTTAAAAGGCATTGTTAAATTCGGGAATATTGCCGTAACGCAGATTATGCGCTCACGAATGGATGTGGTTGCCGTTGATAAAGATGCTGATTTTGCTGCCTTATTGGATATAGTCCGTGAATCAGGTTATTCAAGAATTCCAGTGGTTGAAGATAATTTTGATAAAGTGGTGGGGATACTTTATGTAAAAGATTTATTGAAATATATTGACTCGGATAAAGATTTCAACTGGCAGCAACTCATAAAACCTGCCATGTATGTTCCTGAATCAAAAAAGATTGACGATTTGCTGGAGGATTTCCAGACCAAACGTGTGCACATGGCCATAGTGGTGGATGAATACGGAGGCAGTTCCGGCATCGTTACCTTAGAAGATGTATTGGAGGAGGTGATTGGTGATATCAAGGATGAGTTTGATGATGCAAGTGAAATTGATTTTAAGAAACTCGACAACAACAACTATATTTTCGAGGGACGAACCGCACTGAATGATGTCTGCAAGGTATTGGAAATCCCGACAGACACTTTTGATGCTGTACGCGGAGATGCTGACTCGCTGGCAGGCCTGGTACTGGAATTAAATGCAGAGATTCCGATTGAAGGCGATGAACTGAAATACCAGCATTTTACGTTTCTTATCTTAGAAGCAGACAAAACAAGGGTTATCAGAGTGAAGGTGACGATTGGCAATTAATAATGAAGTAATTAAATAATTAAGCAATTAAATAATGAGACGAGAAAAAGTCAACAAATTTTCACCCACACAGAAAAATATTATTTTATTGTTACATTGCTTTATCATTACATTGTTGGCAACTTCGTGTCAGGAAAACTATACTCCAAAGCGCAACGGCTATTTCCGGATTGATTTTCCAAAGCAGCGTAATTTCATCACCTACAACAATGCGACCTGCCCGTTTACGTTTGAGTATGCGGATTATGGAAAGATTCAGAAGGATTCCTCCAATACCGAGGAGTTGCACGAGCATCCCTGCTGGTTCAACATCATCTTTCCAGAATACAAGAGCAAAATCTATCTGAGCTACACGGCCATCAGTGCAAGCAATCCGCTGGATAAACTGATCAAAGACAGTTATAAACTCACGTTCAAACATACCGTAAAGGCAGACTACATCGACGAAACGAATGTGCAGGGAAAAAATCCGCGTGTGAGCGGCATCCTGTATGATGTGGGCGGCAACGCAGCGAGCGCCGTACAGTTTTATATCACCGCCGGCACGCATCATTTCCTGCGCGGCTCCCTGTATTTCTATGCTTCTCCGAATGCCGATTCCATTGCTCCTGCGGTGGAATATTTCCGCAAAGATGTGGAACATATCATAGAAACCTTGCAGTGGAAGTAACATAAAAAGACTATTTTAATTTATTTTATTATATTCGATACATGAAAAAATGTATTATCTTTATCAGCATAATATTTTTGATGTTGAATTCATTTTCCAAAGATAGTCTTGCGGTGAAAAAGAATTTTATTGGCAGCGATATCAATTTCTTTGAGTTTGGGTTTCTTTATATTTTCAGCGGCAATACTGACTTGAAATACATCCATACATTTCATAAAAGATTTGACCTCAATTCTACATTGGGCATCACATATCCTTATCTTACAGGATATGTAGATGAAGGCTTTAAAGCGAAGGATGTCATATTGGGTAAGTTCACAATAGTCCCAAGCTATGTACCCTTACGAAGAAACAATAAAACACTGCAATTTGGCGTAGGATATGCTACGGAATTTCAAAAACAATTTTCATTGAATGGTTTGACCGTTCAATTGAATTTTTTGAAGAATTCTAAAAAGAGAAATCTCACCTATGGCTTTAATTTTTACAACGACATATTATTCTATCACAAAGAAAGTTTTCCTTTCTATAAAGTAGGAATGGGCTTCTTTATAGGCGGCAGATTTTGATTTTTCACTTATCATAAATCAACCTCCACGACTGCGCCGCTTCCAGTTGCAAGGCCAACTCCAGTAACAATGCATCTTGTCCGAAAGGTGCAACAAACTGCACCCCCACCGGCATATCATTCGATGCAGTTCCTAATGGCAACGATATCGCAGGCGAACCTGATATATTGAACAAAGGCAGAAAGGATGCAAAATCCGCACCACGCCAAGCAATCTCTTTGTAATCTAATGTAGGAGAAAAATAACCAATTTCCGGAGTGCGTTTTGTAGTAACAGCTGTCATGATTATATCATATTTTTCTTCCATTTCAGCTTCCGTTTTTTTGGCAGAACGTGTCAATGTATTTATACTGCTGATTAATTTTAATTTTCTTTTGGAAAAAGTTTCAGCCAAACCTAAAGTAAATGGCTCCAATACAGATTTGTCAACCTTTGCACCATGTGTGATTGCACCAAAATTTATAGACATATACGACAAGAAACCGTAATAGGTTAAATAATGCAAGGTCAACGCTTCAATATCTAATGGCACTTTTATCATTTCTACCGTATGTCCTAGAGATTCCAATAACTTTGCGGTTTCTAATTGCACACGCCAGGTGTCTTCGTCCATATGTCCTTGCTTACCTTCCGGTAGATTCTCAAAAAATGCCACACGCAGTTTTCTGTTTAATGGTTCCTGTACATGTCCTATCCTTGGCAATTTGGTATTATAATGAAATTTTTCGGCAGCAGCATAAAACGCGGCGGTATCGCGCACACTTCTTGTCAGCACGCCCTGATACACAATATTCACCGGCAAAGTCTCCGTGCCTTCCATATAAAACAATCGCTTACGCGTGGGCTTCAAACCCACCAAACCA
>DAORIK010000150.1:0-6332 GCA_035438465.1 Chitinophagales bacterium
CTGGAGGTGATATGTGTTTGCCTTAGATTTTTTCCGGATGCATCCGGTTCTAAGAAGCCAAGTATCCCGTGTTTGTGCGGACGCATACCGGTAGCGATAGAAGTCCACAACATAGGTGAAAGTGGCGGATCTAAAGTAGCAATATTCCCACAAACTCCATTTTCTACCAAACTCTGTAAGGCAGGCATCTCCCCGGCATCCATTAAGGGATTTATGAT
Organism: Chitinophagales bacterium; assembly: GCA_035438465.1. Lineage (GTDB taxonomy): Bacteria > Bacteroidota > Bacteroidia > Chitinophagales > JADIYW01 > JADJSS01. The sequence goes on from DAORIK010000150.1 coordinate 219, forward strand.
TTTCCAGTCGGCAGAATCCCAGCCTATGACTAATACTTTAGGCTTCATCTTCACTTTTTGTGTATTGTGCTAATGCCGTAGAATTATTTTTCTTTTCTACTACATAAAAACTTTCAAAACGTTTTCCTGTTTCTTTTTCATATTCTTTTCTCGCATTTCTCCAAATAAACAGACCGATGTGGCCAAGTGCCAGCAAACCCAAAGAACCTTCCGGTGTAACTTGATACGTAATTTCTTCTTCCATGTAAACAAAAATAAAAAAAGCGATTTAGAAAAAATGAGTTATTTTTTATTTGTGGTGCGAGTGGATTTTTTCTTTTCAAAACTTTTGACAGGGCTTTTGACGGTTTTTACTATCGGTTCTGCCGGTCGGGATTGTTCTGCTTCCTGCCGGATGTGTAATAAAGCTAATTTGCTGAGCGATCCTTCTATAGGTAATTCAAAATCTTTAGCTTCCATTGATTTCTTATAAGTGATTAATATGTTTCTTCAATTAAGTACTGAATTTAAATAAATCAATGACAAATCAAATTACCAATTTAGTATTCGGTTGTTTTGAGTGAGAATTCGTAAAAAAAATCCCAAACTAAAGGCTTGGGATTTTTTCAAAATTAATATTTTTTATTTTGCTCCTGCCGCAATTTCAGCATCAGGTGTTTTATTGTAAGCTAACTCTTTAATGGTGAGTGTTTTATAGTCAGATGAAAGGTTAACTTTCATCCATCCATAGTGTGTATTTGCACCTGCTTTAAATCTGAAGCCGATAAGTTTATCGCCACCACCGGCAATTCCAACTTGTGCTGAGTTATATTTATAGCCAACATAAGAATTATTTTCCCAGTTAGAAGAGGAGGAATTGATTTTGTCTCCGCTATTCTTAGTTGTAACTATAGGAAGCGTATATGAACTAAAAGTTTGGTTGTTACTCAAAATTTGATTGCCTGTCACTTTTCCATCGATAAAACTATAACCGTAGGTGTTGGAACTATATGTTTCAGTACCAACGGCCAGGTCAAAGTCAAATTGGCCATCACTATTTACGTCTATAGAATCTTCTTTACCAAATTCAGTTCCCGATATTAAAACTGCATTTAATACTTTATTGACAGTTTTGTCGTCAATGTTAACATCATTGCTTTCTTTGTCTTTTGAGCATGACATAGGTAAAATGGATGCAGTAGCCAAAGCTAAAGCGGAATACTGTTTGATTTTTTTGTTCATTTTATACTTTTTAAGATTTAAAAATAATTATATTGACAAATATAAATTATTTTTTATAAAAAACTAATTTTTTATATTTATTGTGTAAAAATAAGAGATAAATTAAATTAAACTCTTTGCAGCATGCTATCGTGTATCTGAATGAGTGTTGTTTTTAAGTCGTACTTAAATGACCATTCGGGATAGTGATTTTTAAATTTAGTTACATCAGAAATATACCAGATATGATCACCAATTCTATTCGTTTCCACATATTGGTAATTCATTTTATTGCCTGAAATTTCTTCACATAATGTAATCCCTTCCATCATAGAGCAATTGGAAAAACGTGAACCACCGGCATTATAGGCTTCTCCTTGTTTTGGATTTTGATAAAAATGCCAGAACATATTTACTAAATCAAAACTGTGAATATTGTCGCGGACTTGTTTTCCTTTATAACCGAAGATATTGTACTGCGTTCCTGTTATAGCACATTTCATTAAATAAGATAAAAAGCCGTGTAACATGGCTCCGCTGTGATTCGGACCGGTTAAACATCCGCCACGAAATACGCCGATATTCATCCCGAAGTAACGTCCATATTCCTGACACATAATATCTGCTGCTACTTTAGAGGCACCAAATACAGAGTGTTTTGTATGGTCTAAGCTCATGAACTCGTCAATTCCATCTTTAAAATATGGATGCGATTCATCAATTTCCCAACGTGTCTCTTTTTCAATGAGCGGTAAGTAATTCGGATTATCACCGTACACTTTATTCGTAGAAGTAAATATAAATACTGCTTTAGGCGCATACAAACGGGTATATTCCAGCATGTTTAAAGTTCCGTTGGCATTTACTGTAAAGTCAGTAAATGGTTCTTTAGCAGCCCAGTCGTGAGACGGCTGCGCAGCAGTGTGTACTATAAGTTTTATGTCTTCATTGTATTCTTTAAATACATTTTCCAAAGCTGTGTTGTCTCGAATATCCAAATTGTAATGGGTATAGTTTTGAAACTTTTCTTCCAGTTTATTTTTATTCCATGCAGTGGAAGCATCCTGACCAAAAAAGTAGGAGCGAAGGTCGTTATCAATACCAACGACTAAATCAAATTTATCTGCAAAAAATTCAACAGATTCGCTTCCTATTAAACCACCGGAGCCGGTGACGATACATATATTCATATTGCTTTACTTTTTTCGGGTGCAAAGATAAGAAATTCAAGAGATTAAACAAACAGCAGGATTTGGGTGATTTCAATTTAATTTGGCCAAACTTTCTTCCAGTGATTGTAGTTTTGACTGTCCGTCCGCCATTTTTTTTCGTTCATTCTCTATAATTTCAGGCTTTGCATTGGCTACAAATTTCTCATTGGACAGTTTCTTGTTTACACTTTCTATAAACCCTTTGTAGTATAAAATTTCTTCGGTGATTTTTTTTCTTTCACTTTCAGTATCAATTTGCACCCCTGTTTCGATGTAGATTTTATCTGTTTGTATTAATTGTGAGACAGTATTCTCTACTTCTTTTTCTGTAAAAATAATTGAATTGATATTGGCAATCTTTTGAATCAATGTGCCAAATTTCTCGTATAAACTTTTATCTTTTGTCTGTATGTAAACTGTAAGAATTACTTTAGGAGATAATCCGTTTTTATTTCTCACATCACGAACAGCAGAGATGATTTCCTTTAATTTTTCACCTTCCTGTATAATTTTTAAGTCGTAAGTTCCATTTTTTGGATAAGCAGTAATTATAATATCTGCACTTTTACTTTCATTTAAATAATGATAAATTTCTTCCGTAATAAACGGCATAAATGGATGTAATAACTTCATCAATTCTTCAAAGTACTGAATAGTTTTTTTATAAGACAAGACATCAATCTTTTCTCCAAAAGGTGGTTTTACAAATTCCAGATACCACGAGCAAAAATCATCCCAGATGAATTTGTATAAATCAATTAATGCTTCGGACAAACGATACGATGCATATGATTTTTCTAAATTTTCTTTTAAAAGTTCCAGTTTGTGTTCAAACCAGATAAAAACGGCTTCATTATTGTTTACTTTTTCAATATCAGTTTCCCAACCTTTAACCAAACGCAATGCATTCCATATTTTGTTAGTGAAATTTCTGCCTTGTTCACAAAGTTTTTCATCGAATGGTAAGTCGTTTCCTGCAGGTGAGCAAAACAACATACCTGTACGTACACCATCTGCAGAATATTTCTCAATTAAATCCAATGGATCCGGTGAGTTTCCTAATGATTTAGACATTTTACGACCCAGTTTATCGCGTACAATTCCGGTAAGGTAAACATTCGTAAATGGTTTCTCATTTTTGTACTCATAACCAGCCATTATCATTCTTGCCACCCAGAAAAATAAAATTTCCGGAGCAGTTACTAAATCATTGGTTGGATAATAATAGTTGATATCTTTTCCTTCAGGATTTTTAAAGCCATCAAACACACTTATCGGCCACAGCCAGGAAGAGAACCAGGTGTCGAGCACATCTTCATCTTGAGATAGTCGATAGTCGATAGTCGATGGTCGATAGTTCTGTTCGTAAATTGATTTCGCTTCCTGTAAAGTTTTTGCAACTACCACATTTCCTTTTTCATCGTACCATGCAGGAATTCGGTGTCCCCACCACAACTGACGTGAAATACACCAATCGTGAACATTTTCCATCCAGTGTTTGTAGGTGTTTTTAAACTTCTCGGGAATCAGCTTTATGTTGTCGTTTAATACGTTTTCTAATGCAGGTTTGGCGAGCTCATCCATTTTTAAAAACCACTGCATAGAAAGTTTGGGCTCGATTACCGCGTCCGTTCGTTCGGAATATCCAACCTTATTTTTAATCTCTTCTACTTTTACCAGATGTCCTTTTTCTTCTAATTCGACTGCAATTTTTTTACGAACCGCAAATCTGTCTTCGCCAACATATAGTTGTGCTTTCTCACTTAATGTACCATCGTCATTGAGTGTATCAATCACTTCTAAATTATGTTTGATACCAAGATTATAATCGTTGATATCATGCGCAGGAGTAACTTTTAATGCGCCGGTTCCGAATTCAATATCAATGTAATCATCAAAAATGATTGGAACAACACGGTTAATTAAGGGAACTAAAGCAAATTTGTTTTTTAAGTGTTTATATCGTTCGTCTTCCGGATGTACACAAATGGCAGTATCACCCAGAATTGTTTCCGGTCTTGTGGTGGCTATCGTTATCCATTCTTCAGTATCCTGAATTTTGTAACGGACGTAAAATAATTTTGAATTAACTTCTTTGTGAATTACCTCTTCATCGGAAACTGCAGTTAAACCTTTCGGATCCCAGTTTACCATACGTACGCCACGATAAATTTTTCCTTTGTTGTATAAATCAATAAATACATCAATTACTGCCTCACTTAAATCATTTTCCATGGTGAAACGCGTTCTGTCCCAGTCGCAGGAAGCACCTAGTTTTTCCAATTGTTTTAAGATGATGCCGCCGTATTTCTCTTTCCATTCCCATGCATGCTCTAAAAATTTTTCACGTGAAATATCTTTTTTGCTGATGCCTTGTTCTTTAAGTAAATTCACCACTTTAGCTTCTGTTGCAATAGAAGCATGATCAGTTCCGGGTACCCAACACGCATTTTTTCCCTGCATTCGTGCTTTGCGAATTAAAACATCCTGAATGGTATTGTTAAGCATGTGTCCCATGTGTAACACGCCTGTGACATTCGGAGGAGGAATAACAATTGTATAGGGTTCGCGTTCATCCGGAACGGATTTAAAATACTTTTTGTCCAGCCAGTGTTGGTACCACTTTGCTTCAATTTGAGTATGATCTAGATTCTTTGGTAATTCCATTCTTGTATCTGATGCAACAAAAGTACAAAATAGTTATTTGACAACTATTAATTGTTCATCGTTCATTGTTAACTGTCAATTATTTTTTGTCAATTAATTGAAATGGGTTCAACAGTATAACCTTGTTTTCGGAGTAAATTTATTAAACCATTTTCCCCGCCAAGATGACCGGCACCTACAGCAATAAAACAGGATTTCGAATGCATAAGTGTATTTAATTTAGGTACCCAGTTATTGTTTCTTTTGTTCAATAATTTCTCTTTCCAGATTGGGTCTTCGTCTTCTTCAAATGCTTTTGTTAAAGAGTTGAGGTTTTGTTCTTTATAATCTCTGATTAATTCATCTAATTTTTTTGTCTCTGTTGAATAGTTTTTTATTGTCTTGACTATACTTTTTAATTGCAGGTCGAGGGGGATTTCTTCCAAAAAAAGTAATTGTTCTTCAAATGTCTCCAAACCTGTTTGAGGGATCTTTTTATCTTCTGCTGTTTTTTTGAAAACTTCTTCATAAGATTCTTTTTCCTGTCCCAGATAAGTAAAGAAAATAAGTTGCTCCAGATAGAATGGTTTTAATTTTGCATAAAACTGTTCAAATGTATTTTTTTTGATTCCTATAGAATCTTCCATAAAAGATTGTAAAATGGTGTAATCTGAATCATTCATGTAATCTTTGATGGTTTTTCCGCTGTCTAATGTGCTGCGCTTTGTCAATGCAGCTATATCTATATTATTCAAATCAGTTTCCATAATAAGTTCTTCACTTTTGGTCAGTTTTTTGGATACATTCTTTCCAAGAAAAAAATCATTTCGGGAAATAATGTGAATGGTTCCGAATAGATAAGAAGGTTTAGTTAATTCGTTTCCGGAAATCTGCCAAAGTAATGAGTTATTGGTATTAAGAGGTTTATCTAATTCAATTTTTTCAACATTGCTTTTGGGTGGCTTTAAACCCATGCACACTATAGTAATAAATAAAATCAGAGCTGTTGAACTATAAAATTGGTAAGGAGATTTTCATTTCATTTATTTAAAATAAA